>NZ_JBFPJI010000180.1:0-6660 GCF_040838205.1 Bacillus sp. S4 | reverse complement strand
TTACAAGACTGTTCATTTATATATTAATTTGTTACTATATTCATGCTACCAAAATATACCTAATGACCGATTTAGTCATTAGGTCATCTGATGACTGAGTATTTTTCTCTTTCGAATATTATCCAGTACCATTCTCTCCTAATAACTTTATTCCACTCGCACTGAAGCACGAACATATTCCGTAATTACACACCTATATTTACTATTTTAATATTTCTCATCCACTTCAAAACCCTACCTATTTAAAATAGGTAATATGATTTTAAAATCAAATCATTAAACAAAAATATATTCTACTATAATAATAGGGAATAATTATAAATAGAAGGTACATACAAATTTTTTATCCTGTGATCTCCCCATCTTTAATAATTTCACAATAATAAGGCTACCTTTCTTTATTAAGAAAGATAGCCTTATTTGTATAGATGACTGATCTAGCGCCTAGTTTTTCGCGCCTTTCAACGACTCTCTCAGCACAAATTTTTGTAATTTCCCACTCGCATTACGCGGAAGTTCATCCACAAATAAATAATGACGTGGACGTTTATAGTCTGCTAATTCATCACTTTCTTTACAATATGTTTCTAAATCAGCTTCTGTAATCGTTTCATCTTTCTTTACAACGACCGCAACGACACGCTCTCCCCATAGTTCATCTGGCTCACCAAGTACTGCAACATCTAATACACCAGGGTGACTATGAAGGAAATCTTCAATTTCACGAGGATAAATATTTACACCACCGCTAATTACCATATCATCAACGCGATCTGCAACGAATAAATAGCCGTCTTTATCGAAGTATCCTAAATCACCAGAATGATACCATCCTTTATACATCGATTTTGCATTTGCTTCTTCTCGATTATGATATCCAGCCATCATAGTCGGGCCGCGCAAAATAATTTCCCCTACTTCATAAGGAGGCAACATATCATCTGGCTCTGCTGGTGCATCTTCGTTCGGTTTGACGATTCGAATTTCATGGCTAAAGCACGGTGTTCCTGCTGAACCAGCTTTCGTAATTTGATCCTCTTCTACGAGAAACGCAACAACCGGTCCCATTTCTGTCATTCCGTAAATTTGGACAAGATCAATATAAAGACGCTCTTTACATTCCTTCACTAGCGCTGGAGCCATCGCAGCCCCGCCATATACACCGATCTTCATCGAAGTTAAATCATACTCGGCTAGATCTTTTTGCAGTAACATATTCCACATCGTTGGTGCTGCAAAAAACGTCGTAATCTTCTCTTCTTGAATGGTATGTAATACTCTATCCGTATCAAAATGATGTAAAATAACATTCTTTCCGCCAACTTGAATGCGCGGTATGATTCCAGCATTTAACTCGCCGCAGTGATATAAAGGCGCTACCACAAGTCCGGCACTATCCCTGTTATATTTTATGAAATACGTACAAATCATACTATGCTCAGCCATATCACGATGGCGATGTAGTACGCCTTTCGGATGACCCGTCGTACCACTCGTATAAAGCATAGAGCAATAATCCATTTCATCGACTACAATATCTACTTTTTCAGCTGATGCTTCATTTACTTTTTCATGGTAGGAACTAGCATAAGAAGGTGCATCGTCTTCTACATACCAAAAAGACGAATTTGGAAAATCTCGTTCAATCATAGTAACTGTTGATTCGACTGCTTTTTCAAAGACAACTACTTTCGAGGCTGCATCTTGGAGGATATAAGATAGTTCTTTTGCTTTTAAGCGGAAATTAATTGGATTAAAGATCGCTCCAATTTTGGCACAGGCTAAGTAAACGTTTACAAATTCACGACAGTTATATAAGTAAACAGATACACAATCTCCCTTTCTTACTCCTTCTTTCAATAGAGCTTGCGCCGTTTTATTTATTTGCTCATCCCACTGTTTATATGTCCAGCGAATATTTTTTTCTGGTTCTACTAACGCCTCTTTATTCGGATATTTGCCAACTGCCAAATCAAAAATTCTCCCTATCGTCATGTACATGCCAACAATTTCCCCCTTTTCTCTTTCATAAATCTATCATTTCGTCTATAAGTAGACATTGTCCTCTAATAATTTGACTAATTTTTCTGATTATTATCGACATAGTTTTACAAATGGACCGTTTGATGGTAAATGAAATTATATCGGCGATTTTTTGAATATATCGCACGCAACTTGAAATATATCGGCGATTTTTAAAATATATCGCACGCAACTCAATTTATATCAGCGATTTTTCGAATATATCGACTTACCTACAAAAACTGACAATATAAAAAGAGGCTGTTCCAAATCGGAACAACCCCCTTCTCCTTAAACGAATAGCTCTTCTAAAATTTTCAGTTTATCTTCTGTATATTTCACGAAGCCATCGTTATATGATTTTGGATCTTTCGGATTCGCAAAATGTGTAATTGCTCCTGTTTGTGGGTGAACAAATTTACTTGATGCACCGCAACCAAGTCCGATAATCGATTGTACTTCTTCCATAATAACAATATTATAGATACTTTCTTGCGTCGGCATTGCATACCCAACGTTTTCTAAGTTACCTAAAATATTTTTTTGACGATATAAATAGTATGGCACGTAATTGTGGTTCTTCGTCCACTCTTCCGCCTCATGCATCATCGCAGTAATTTCTTCGCGACCTGCCACTTTATATTTACGTTTGTTTTGCGTCATTTCAGAAGCACGTTTAAATGATAACGTATGAACTGTTAACGATTCTGGCATTAACTTTTCTGTTTCATCTAACGTATGCTTAAAGATGTCTAATCCTTCACCAGGAAGACCAATAATTAAATCCATATTAATATTGTTCATTCCCATTTCACGTGCTAAATGATACTTCTCAATTGTTTCTTCTACAGTGTGATGACGTCCAATTGCCTTTAGTGTTTCTTGATGGTATGACTGCGGATTAATACTAATACGGTCAATGTTCCATTTATTTAACACTTCTAGCTTTGCTGGTGTGATCGTATCTGGGCGACCTGCCTCAACTGTTACTTCACGTACATCTTTCACATCTGGGAACGCTTGGTACATTTCTTCATAAAGCATATCCATCTCTTCTGCTGTAATACTCGTCGGTGTACCACCGCCGTAATAAATCGTCGTAACTGTAACACCTTTTTCTTTCAAAAACTTACCAATCTCACGAACTTCATAATGTAACCCGCCTAAGAACGAATCAACTGATCCTTGGCGTCCGTTAATTGCATAAGCCGGGAACGTACAGTACGCACATTTTGTAGGACAAAACGGAATACCGATGTAAATACTTACTTCTTCTTTCAAACGGTATAAATCTGGAATAACCGCTAATTGGCAATCAACGATACGCTGAAGAAGCTCAATTTTTTCTTCATGAATTAAATAACTTTCACGAAGTTCTTTATGCGCTTCTTCTTTTGACATACCATTTTGAAGCAGTTTGTGAAGAAGTTTCGTTGGGCGTACCCCAGTTAATATTCCCCAGCTCTGTTCAAGTCCAGTTAGCTGTTGAAGTACAGAAAGATATACGTAAGAAACAACATGTTTTACTTGCTTCATACGTTCTTTTTCTTCTGTGAAAGCAGATAAATCTTTAGAGAATGTTTCTTCATATACATTTCCAGTCGCAACATCTGTTAAACGAGCCGATGCTGTCACATTACCTTCTATCTGTATATCAACGATAAGATTTGCTTCTTCTTGCTCAAACCCTATCTTGCTCTCTTCAAAAAATAAACCGCCAATATTTTGTAGCGGACGTAAAAAACGATCATCTTGTAACGTTTTAATTGAAATTAACAACATTATCACCTTTTCATTTGCAAACTCTCTTTAGTTTACTTGAAGGGCGTTTGCAGGTCAATACAGAAGGTTTTACCTTATTTCTATATCCTATTTAAAACATACTGAATATTGATTTTTCACGAATACCCTCTAGTTGTATAGACATTGTAATATGCCCTTGTTACAATCTAAAACGTATTAGTACTTACTACTAGTTTAAATACATATAAAGGAAGAGACTTTTACATATTCACTTCCTTTCGAACCATTTAAAGAAGAACACAAAATATAGCCACAAGCACTCACTCCTACTGAACAGTCTGGAAATTGGTTTAAAATTCAATTAAACGAAACATCAAAATGGATTTACGCATACGGAATTATAAAAGGTAACGAGCGAAACGAGTTTGTACCAAAAGGCACAGCAACACGTGGTGAAGCTGCGGCATTTTTAAATAGAATGCTGAAAGTAATCGAAGCATAAAAAAAGAAAAGAAACGTAGCGAAAATGCTACGTTTCTTTTTTCATCGTTTCGGTGTATGTTTATGATTCTTTAAAAAAGGAAGCGGGAATTGCTTACGAAAATGCTCTTTAATCATATACTCTACGCCGTTCTCAGTATTAGAACGTGTAATCCAGTCTGCGGCTTGCTTTAATTCTACAGGAGCGTTCCCCATTGCTACCCCAAGGCCAACATTTTCAATTACCTCTAAGTCTTCTGTGCTGTCTCCAATCGCAACCATCTCACTAAGGTTAATATTTAAATGCTCCCCAAGTACTTGTAAACCACGTAGTTTTGATACATTTTGAGGGAGAATTTCTATACGCCTCGCATCACACTCGACGTACTCTACATCTTGAAATGCCTTTCTTAACGTATTCATCCCTCTTTCTTTTTCACCTTTCGTATGGAAGACAATATCAATTTTTGGTGCAGCTACTGGGTTATCACGCAGGGCATCCCCTAGCGAATCTACAAATTGAACCGGATAAAATAACGGATCTGCGCTTGATAATACAGTACGCGCAATTAAGTTTGGTGTATTTCTCTCACGATTCCCAATTGAATATCTTTCATGAGAAATGCGAACATTACAATCAAAATGCTCTAACACTTGCACAATATTAAAGGTTTTCTCTTCAGATAATCTCCTTTGAGCGAACGGCTTATCTAACGTTGCTGAAATGAAAGCTCCACCGTGTGTAACTAATATTGAATCTAATTTTAACGCCTTCGCTATTTTATGAGCAGATTGAAAATTACGATTCGTAAATAATGTAACGTATACATCTTTTCTTTTCACAAAGTCAATTGTCTCCCGTAACCCTTTAGCAATTTTTCCGTTGTTGTATAGTAGTGTCCCATCTATATTAAGAGCTAGTAAGCGATAAATCATGTCGCACTCCCCCTCTTCGCTGTTGTACTCTATCCATAATTTATGAAATAAATGTAGTAAATAGAACGAGTTAGAATTACTACTGAAAATTTGGTTTACTATATACATATACAACTGGCAAAGGAGATAGTACAATGCAGGCACCACCTTCTTTTTATGAAGGCGATACGTTAGAGGTCGCAAAGAAGTTACTTGGACATAAACTCGTTCATATTGTAGACGGCATAAAGCGAAGCGGAATTATTGTAGAGGTAGAAGCATACAAAGGTCCAGATGATAAGGCCGCACATAGTTACGGCGGCAGACGGACTGATCGAACAGAGGTAATGTTCGGCGCACCAGGACATGCTTACGTATATTTAATTTACGGTATGTATCATTGCTTTAACGTAATTACAGCACCAATCGGCACCCCGCAAGGAGTTCTTATTCGTGCTCTTGAACCTGTAGATGGCATCGAAGACATGAAACTAGCGCGCTACAACAAAACTGACATTACGAAGGCTCAGTATAAAAACTTAACAAATGGACCCGGAAAACTATGCCGCTCACTCGGAATCACTTTAGAAGAGCGCGGCGTATCACTTCAAAGTGATACGTTACATATTGAATTAGTTCCTGAAGAAGGCCATTTATCATCCACACATAACATACTAGCTGGTCCTCGTATTAATATTGATTATGCAGAAGAAGCCGTTCACTATCCATGGCGGTTTTATTATGAAAAGCATCCGTGTGTTTCAAAGTAAAGGAGCTATCCTATAATGTTTCACTGACTTTGAACTGCCCCATCCTGTATATTTGCAAGTGACCAAACCAACAAACATACGAAGGTGATTTCTTATTTCATCATACATCGAAAAGCCGAAATCCGGGCTCGGATTTCGGTTTTGTATATATAGAAGGAACCATTTCCTCTCCAAAATTCCCAAATACAGTTCACCTCCGAAGAGGAACCTAAAAAAACATTAATTTTCTTATGAATTTTTTAATGCATTATAATTATCTAAATTGAATTTCGTCATAATGAAAGTTCCTGTTGGCGTTAAAAGCTGAGAAATAGATTGTATGACATGAGGTAATTGCGCTGGCTCAATAGGATGTGATAATAGAATGTACTGGAATTTTTCATCTTTAAATACCTCGTGTAACTTGTCATACTCGCTAGAAGTTGTAGGACCTACCCTATTTGCAAGAGCTGCCGCTTTTTCATTAACTTCTGCACCGAATGTGGAAACTGCCGGGTAACGCCTTTTCATTTCTAATAAAGTTGCACCACATCCAGCTCCTATATGAAGAATATTTACTTGATCAGGCGCAAATCGATCTACAATTGCTAGTAAATCATAATGAATGTATAAACTTTCACCATAAAATCCCCATTTTTCATACAATTTTATATTATTCGCATGTAAAACTATGGAAAAGTTAACACTGTCTTCTCTCCACGATACGCTTCCATAGTGATGAATAAATGTA
>NZ_JBFPJI010000179.1:0-6664 GCF_040838205.1 Bacillus sp. S4 | reverse complement strand
TTGTCGCTTTCTGCGTTGTTGCTATCGGCGACTTGTTCTATATTACACCTCTATACGCTAATCGTCAACACCTTTTTATAAAGATATTTAATTTAATACCTTCGTACTCTTTTAGCTCTAGATACGGACCTATAAAGATTCCATTTAAATAGAAACCCTCGTCTACTTTTCTTTACTAATCTATTCTTCTACATACTTTTCAATTTAGACACTTCTCTATTACAAAGGACTTACTTCCCCCATCTTACCGAACTCATACGATTGATTCTTTTCAGCTAAACTAGCAACCTTATTTTAACAATTAATAGTATATAATTAGAAAGTTGCTTTATTTTTTATTACCGCTCCCTATTCCCCTTTGTTTATCAAATTGTAATATCAATAACATTCTATTAGAAACAGGTGACGATATGAAAGATATACGTATTCTTATAGCAGATGACGATAAAGAAATTCGAGACTTATTAAAAAGATATTTAGAGCGAGAATTATATATGGTAGATACTGCAATTAATGGCGAAGAAGCGTTGTGCTTATTTAACCAAAATAACTACAACCTCGTTATATTAGATCTTATGATGCCGAAAGTAGATGGTATCGAAGTGTGCAGAAAACTTAGAGATACAACTAACATTCCTATATTAATGCTAACTGCTAAAGATCACGAAGTTGATAAAATTCTGGGCTTAAGCATAGGTGCTGATGATTATATTACGAAACCTTTCAGTATTCACGAAGTGGTTGCAAGAGTAAAAGCTCTTATGCGACGTTTTTTAGTTCTTGGAAGTAATACTAACGTACAAGAGAAAACAGCTTTAACATTTAAAGGACTAACTATCGATTTTAAAAAATACACAGTCCATACGAACGGAAAAGAAATCAACTTAACTGGAAAAGAACTTGAACTATTAAAATTCTTCGCTTCAAACCCAGAGCAAGTATTTACAAAAACACAACTCTTTCGAAATGTATGGGACGATAATTATATAGAAGATGATAATACCGTTATGGTGCATATTAGAAAGCTTAGAAAGAAAATAGAAATCAATTCTTCCAATCCAAAATTTATTCAGACTGTATGGGGAATCGGTTATAAGTTTGTAGGTGAAAAGGTTGAAAATCGATAAGGTCCTCTTTCTTATTTCATTACAACTTATCATTTGCGGACTTTTAAATATAGATATGGGATACCATGTAAAAGTATCTTTATTTATTGCTCTTATCATAATCACAATATACCTTTTCTTTTCAAGAGTTCACTTTATTCAAAGCAACGAATCGATGGTTACTAAATTAAGCCGTGCACTTAAAGGGAATTTACAAACGAGGCTATTCACAAATAACGACCGTTCATTAAATAATATCGTGTTTTCAATAAACGAATTAATAGCTGCATTAGAAAAGGGTCAGATCGAAGCAAGGAAATCCCAAGAAGCTAGAAAACAACTTTTATCTAATATCTCACATGATATCCGGACACCACTCACTTCTATTATTGGATATATTGATGCTTTAAAAGATGATGTCGCTACTTCTGAAGTAGAAAAGCAAGAATATCTTGAAATACTTTATAAGAAATCGAATGACTTAAAACATCTGGTCGATGAAATCTTTAATATGGCCAAGCTAGATGCTGATGAATTTCCATTAAAAGAAGAAGAACTCGATTTTTCTGAAGTTACTAGAGAAGTATTAATCGAATTTTTACCCGAGCTATCAAAACATAACATTGAACTACAAGTTCTCATACCAGAATCTACTTCTCCTATTATTGCAGATCACCTTAGCCTTATACGAATTATAGGTAATCTAATAAAAAACGCTATCCATCACGGAAAAGCTGGGAAAATAGTAGGAGTCGAACTACTAGAAACCAATACAGAATATGAGCTTCTTATTTGGGACAAGGGACCCGGTATTCCAAAACATGATTTACAAAACGTATTTAAGCGGATGTACCGCAGCGAACAATCAAGAAATCCTTCTTACGGTGGTAGTGGCCTCGGACTTTCTATTTCTAAAGCCCTCGTTGAAAAAAATGGTGGGCGTATATGGGTTGACAGTATTCCCCGGGAACGAACTACTTTTGGTTTTTCCGTCCCAAAACACACTACTTTTAAGAAATAGTTAAGAAATGATTAATATGCAGTTAAACCTTCCTTTTTATTATGTAATTAAGAACTTATAGAAAGTAGGTGCCCCCTATAAATACAATTATAAACACGACAAACCTTACTAAAGTTTATGGGACCCAAAAGTCAGTAGATAATCTAAATATGAATGTACGACAAGGAGAGATTTATGGATTCATAGGGCGTAACGGTGCTGGTAAAACAACTACAATCCGTATGCTGCTTAGTCTTATAAAACCTACAAGTGGAAATATAGAAATATTCGGTGAGGATTTACTTCGGAATCCAAAAGACATTTTAAGAAGAATTGGTTCTATCGTTGAAGTCCCAGGATTTTATGAAAACTTAACTGCAAGAGAGAACTTATTAATTAATGCAAAGATAATTGGAGTTCACAAAAGGACTGCAATTGAAGAAGCATTAGAAATTGTAGGCTTGCAGCACGAAACAAAAAAAATAGTAGGAAAATACTCTTTAGGAATGAAGCAACGCTTAGGAATTGCACGTGCTCTTCTCCATTATCCTGAACTACTCATACTAGATGAACCAACTAACGGACTAGATCCAATCGGTATTAAAGAAATGCGAAAACTCATTAAATCTTTAGCTCAAGAAAGAAATATAACGATACTCATTTCTAGTCATATATTAGCTGAGGTGGAACAACTAGTTGATCGTATGGGAATTATTCATGAAGGAAGGTTATTAGAAGAAGTTTCTCTTGATACACTGCGTAAAGCCAATCGTAAGTACATAGAATTCCAAGTAAATAATGATAATAAAGCTGCGATGCTATTAGAAAATCATTTTCAAATTTTTGATTATGAGGTACATGATGAAGGAAATATTCGCGTTTATTCTCACTTTGGACAGCAAGGACACATTAATAGAACATTGGTTCGTAACGATATTGAAGTATTAAAAATTGTGATGAGCGAAGATAGACTAGAAGATTATTTCACCAAACTAGTTGGGGGTGGCACAATTGGTTAATCTGCTTTATACAGAACTATTAAAATTGAAACGATCCAATATGTTTTTGATTAGTATTATCGGAGCAGGTGTCGCGCCATTTTTAGTGGTTGTAGCTTCTTATATACACATGAAGACAAAGCAGCCTACTCCAACTATTTTATTTGGTCAACTGTTCACTGAAGTTAACCTATACACTACTTTAATTATAGGATTCCCCTTATATGGAGTTGTAATCGCTTATCTATTTACCCGTGAATACACGGAAGATACATTAAAAAACTTGCTAACTATCCCAGTATCACGTATTAGCTTTATTATAAGTAAGTTTATCCTTCTATTCCTTTGGATCATGATGCTAACTTTAGTTGCTTGGGCGCTAACTTTATTATTAGGGCTAATAGGTAGCTTCCCTGGGTTTAGTATCACCTTACTTTTAGGCTCTCTCATAAAATTTTTAATATGTGGTGGACTTCTCTTTCTTTTGTCTTCACCTATTGTACTACTAACCCTTGTAATGAAGACCTATGTACCGCCTATTATATTAACAATCATTATTACAATGACTAACCTTATGATCGTAA
The DNA here is from genome assembly GCF_040838205.1 of Bacillus sp. S4. Taxonomy (NCBI): domain Bacteria; kingdom Bacillati; phylum Bacillota; class Bacilli; order Caryophanales; family Bacillaceae; genus Bacillus; species Bacillus sp. S4. Next base: position 2,976 of record NZ_JBFPJI010000179.1, on the reverse strand, counting down.
ATTCAAAACATAAAGACCTATTCCCATGGACCGCTACTCTAGATATAGCAAATAACGAATTACAACCGAATTATCCACCAGAGTATTCTTATATCATCATTGCAGTAACAGCTATTTTCGGATTTATTACAACACTATTCTATTTTAAAAGAGTAGATATTCATTAATTTATAGGAGTGAAACTATGAGCGATCTTATCATTGCCTTCATACTTGGCATTGTAGAAGGGTTAGCTGAATTTTTACCCATCTCTTCTACTGGCCATCTTATATTAGTCGGACATTTGTTAGGTTTTGAAGGAGAAAGGGCAAAAACATTTGAAATTGTCATACAGTTAGGGGCAATTTTAGCTATCGCGATTTTATATCATAAACGTCTTGTTTCTTTATGTAATATTAAACCCCTTCTTCGGAAAGAGAAAAAATTCAATGCATTACATGTTTTTCTTGGTGTATTCCCAGCAGTAGTTGTTGGCTTATTATTACATGATGTTATTAAAACATACTTATTCCAGCCGTATACTGTCGTAATCGGACTTGTAGCAGGAGCATTTCTTATGATTTTTGCAGAAGTAAAAAAGGCAGAGGCAACCGCTTTTTCACTAGATGATTTAACATACCGTCAAGCATTAACAATTGGATTATTTCAATGCTTAGCAGTATATCCTGGCTTCTCAAGGGCTGGCTCTACTATTTCTGGAGGTCTATTAGCGAAAGTAAATTATAAGACTGCATCTGAGTTCTCTTTTCTCATTGCTCTTCCTGTAATGGTTGGAGCTACAGGCTTAGACTTATTAAAAAGTTGGAAGTATTTAAGTGTGGATGATATTTCTATGTTTGCTATAGGATTCATTACCTCTTTTATAGTAGCAATGCTAGCGGTAGTAACTTTCCTGAAGCTTTTAGAAAAGATAGGTTTAAAACCTTTTGCACATTATCGTATTTTGTTAGCCATCTTATTTACACTTTTCGTATTGCTATAGCTTCATATAAGCCACATATTATTAAACCGATATTCAAGGAATATCGGTTTTTATCTATTTCACCTCTAGTATTACTCGCTTCAATATGGCATAGTGGGTAATAGATCAATATTAATATTCCCAATATTCTTTACTACCAATCAACACTTCATTAAAATATGTAACGTTAAAAGCTATATTTGAAATCCGAACCTAGTAATAGCATTTCTTCTTTAAACACATATACTGAATTAAAAATAAGCACCTCAATTGATTAAGTATACCTATTACACCACGATAGAACAAATGTTCCCAACCCTTTACATCACTACTTCCTTGTATTTAAGTAATCGTACTATAGTTTTTTCACTTGCACTTATCTTCTCTTCGAAAGACCCCAAATTATAAGATTTAAGTAGGTTTTATCCTATGTCCATATACAAACAGCTGCAAGGTTTAACGTTAGAAAAACAAATCGGATTGCTAACAAATCATTTAGTTTCATTTAATAGTATTAACACGAAGTCGGTATTATAGATGAACTATATGGCATCTTAAAAAACTTCCCTTATTTTCAAGAACATCCTGAGCATGTATGGATTCAATATATCCCTCATAATCCAATAGGGAGGAAAAATGCATTTGCGTTTGTAAAAGGGAAACATGATTCAACTTCTACTATTATCTATCATTCTCATTTAGATACGGTCGGCATTGAAGACTTCGGATCGTTAAAGGAACATGCTTTCTCTCCTGAAACACTCGAACAATATTTTGAAACCTATAAAAGTGATACAAATGTTCAAACCGACGCAAAATCTGGAGAGTGGTTCTTTGGCCGTGGTTCTCTTGATATGAAAATCGGTGCTGCCATTCATCTAGCCAATATACTATACTTCTCAGAACATGTGCATTTAATCGAAGGAAATCTACTTCTCTTATTCAATGGAGATGAAGAAGGGGAACATCGTGAAATTATCTCTGCCTTAACCGAACTAAAAAGATTGAAGCAAGAAAAACAATTACAGTATCGTTTGGCTATTAACAATGATTTTATAACACCTTTATATGATGGAGATACTCAGCGGTACATTTATACAGGAACTGCAGGTAAACTTCTTCCTCGTTTCTATATTTACGGAAGAGAAGTACACGTAGGCGATACATTGTCTGGCATTGATCCTAATTTTATTGCAACCCAAATCACAAATAGACTACATAACAACTATATCCATTACCATATGAAACAATCCGCAAATTAAAAATCCCGTCTATTACTATGGGCGTCTACGGGAAAAATGGCCATAAATGGACAGAACGGGTTTATAAACCATATTCATTCAGCTATTACTTTTATTGATCCGTAATACAGCAATACAAATTTTAAATGACTACAAAACTATTACAAATAAGCAAATTGCCCAGGGCTTATAAAGAAAATGAACTTTAACTAAAGTGAGGTAAATATACAAATGAATCCATTAGCGCAAACATATTGGGATACTTATTGGGGGAACAATGAAAAACCGAAATCCGTTACAGCTTGGCAATTTGGTGATTCTCCTGATTATCTCGCTCAATTAGTCATTGATGGTGTAAAAACAGCAACATGCTCCAGCCATATTTTTTATGAATTAGAAAATGAACCGCTGCCGACAACTAAAGATTATAGTATTATACTCAATAGTCAGGATGAACCTGTAGCAATTATCAAGACAATAGAAGTAACTGTAACACCAATGAATGAAGTAACCGAAGAATTTGCTATAGCTGAAGGTGAAGGCGATCTTACTTATAATTACTGGAGAGACACCCATATACAGTTCTTTACAAAGGAACTATATGAGCTTGGCCTTGGCTTTTCTGAAGATATGCTACTCGTTTGTGAACGTTTTGAGCTTATCGATATAAAAAATAAAGTGAAACTATAATAAATAGAAGTAATACCCTTACTTTTACGCAAATAAGCTTGTTATCAATAGGTTTCTTGAACCATAGATAACAAGCTTATTTCA
>NZ_JBFPJI010000178.1:0-6667 GCF_040838205.1 Bacillus sp. S4 | reverse complement strand
TATTATAAATATGCTGTGGGATTTAAATTAAAGTGTTCTTTAAAAAGTAAGCCTTAATAAGGATTGTATTTCAAATCCACTGGTTTACTAGCACTTTTGTTTTCAAATATGTAAGGATTCTATATCCCTTTTAATTTCACTATTTATTTCGTTACTTCTCCAAACTGCGCTCTCGTCACTTTCATCAAATCTTCAACTTTAAGCTCAATTTGTGTACCAATTTTCCCGCCGCTTACAATGATTGTTTCAAGTGATTGAGCACTCTCATCAATACATGTAGAAAATAATTTCTTCATCCCTACTGGTGAACAACCACCGCGAATATACCCTGAAACTTTTGTAATATCTTTAACCGGAATCATTTCTATCTTTTTTTCACCGACTGCTTTTGCCGCCGCTTTTAAATTTAGTTCCTCATCTACCGGGATAATGAACACATGATAATCTTTACTATTCCCTTGAGCGACAAGTGTTTTATATACTTCTCTCACTTCTCGTCCAATCTTCTCCGCTACTGATACTCCATCAATTTTCCCGTCATTTGGATCGTATGACATCATGGAATATTCAATTTTTTCTTTATCTAATATTCGCATCGCATTTGTTTTATCTTTTTTCATGAGCTGCTCCTTAAAAAGTTATTTCATATCATTAAGTTTTCTTTTATTATACACTCTTTTCCATTTCTCCTACATCACTTCACGCTTTTTTCAAAACTGAAAACATTGATTTTTCAAAATTCATCTGATATAATTTTGAAAAACTTATGTTAAGGAGAGATTTGTAATGCGAAATTTTAATACTTCTTTCCAACTTCATCATCATACGTAACGCCGTGTATCCGAAGAAAAATTTTTCTTCGTGGGTACAGGGCTTTTCCTGTTGACCCACGAAGCGTTCATAAAGCTATGTGGGTATTTTTATACCCGCATAGCTTTTTTTAATTTAAAAGAGGAGTGATTATGGTGGAAATGAAAAATGTAAAAGGAACAAAAGACTATTTACCAGAGGAGCAAGTGCTGCGGAATAAAATTAAAAGAGCATGTGAAGATACATTTGAACGATATGGATGCAAGCCTTTAGAAACACCAACGTTAAATATGTATGAACTTATGTCATACAAGTACGGCGGTGGTGATGAGATTTTAAAAGAAATATATAAACTTCAGGATCAAGGAAAACGCGAGCTTGCCTTACGTTACGATTTAACAATTCCCTTCGCCAAAGTTGTCGCGATGAATCCAAATATTCGCCTCCCTTTTAAACGTTATGAAATTGGTAAAGTATTTCGAGATGGTCCGATTAAGCAAGGGAGATTTCGTGAATTCATTCAATGTGATGTTGATATAGTTGGTGTAGAGTCTGTCATGGCAGAAGCTGAACTTATGAGCATGGCATTTGAACTATTCCGAACGTTAAACTTAGAAGTAACGATTCAATATAATAATCGAAAATTATTAAACGGTATTCTCCAGTCTATTAACATCCCTACCGAATTAACGAGTGACGTAATTTTATCATTGGATAAAATCGAAAAGATTGGGATTGATGGTGTAAAGAAAGATTTATTAGGGCGAGGAATTGCTGTACAAACAGTAGAGTCAGTATGTAGTACCGTTTTATCTTGTATGGAGTTTAAGCTTACTGAATTTGAAGAAGCATTTAATAATACACTCGTTACCGAGGGAGTAAACGAATTACAACAATTGCAGCAATACTTACTCGCTCTCGGAATAAATGAAAATACGATATTCAATCCATTTTTAGCACGAGGACTCACAATGTACACAGGAACTATTTATGAAATCTTTTTACAAGATGGCAGTATCACATCAAGCATAGGTAGTGGTGGTCGTTATGATAATATAATCGGAGCGTTCCGTGGTGATAATATGAGCTATCCAACTGTAGGGATTTCATTCGGTTTAGATGTCATTTATGCAGCTCTATCACAGAAATCAACAACATCATCTACAGCGGATCTTTTTATCATTCCACTCGGGACAGAATTACAATGTTTACAAATCGCCCAGCAATTGCGCTCTACTACTTCATTAAAAGTCGAACTTGAACTAGCAGGACGCAAATTAAAACGTGCCCTGAACTATGCAAATAAAGAAAATATCCCATACGTACTTATAATTGGTGAAGAGGAACTATCTACAGAAACAGTTGTGCTGCGAAATATGAAAGAAGGTAGTGAAGTAAAGGTTCCCCTCTCTTCCTTAGAAAATAACACATTTAATAACTATATATAATAAGCGCCACCCTCATTTCGGTGGTTTTTCTAGTGAAGAAATAAAAAACCATTTAGTTTACATAATATAATTATCACATTCTCTAAATGTGAATCACAAAAAATATCCATTACCCACTATATTTGGTAATATATTCATACACACATATTGTTTAGGAGGAATTAACTTTGAAGGCAGTCGTAAAAGCATTAAAGTGGACTACAGGTATCTCTCATCTTTTATTAATTCCTTGTTACGTATTTCAAGGGCTATTTGACTTATCCGGGATACTGTTCTTTATATTAATTACTTTACATATCATCACTAGTGTATTAGCTAAAAAGGAAGGCATGAAAGCCTATGCTAATTATATAGGAATCTTGGCTATTCTAGTTGCTTTCTTTCCCTATATACAAATCGCTATACATATTATAGCGTCGATTTTCCTTCTATTAGATGCGGCTTCGACGAACACAAAAGAAGTGTATGATTCATAGTGAATTAAAAACAAAAATTAGAGACAGATTTTTCAACCATATACAAAAAAAGAGGGCAGATATGCATCTCCCTCTTTTGTCTAACTATTATTATTCTTGTTCTTGCTCGTCCATAATCTTCTCAAACGCAGCAGATACTTTTTCAAATTCCTCGTCATTCTCTATGTATGAGAATTCATTATCTTCTTCTACTTTTAAAAAGAAGATATCAATGTCTTCCTCTGTTTCTGTTTGAATGTCTTCTACAAAGGCAACCGCAATGTATTCTGCTCCTTCGACATCCATCGCTCCAAGCACTTCAACTTCCTGTTCTTCATTATTCTCATCGGTAAGACTAAAAATTTCGCCTACTTCAATTGCTTCCATATTCATTCTCCTCCTATCATACTCTAAAAAATAAAACGTTCAAATTGCACACTTACTAACATATCTTTCCATAAAAAAGTTGAATTCATACAGAAAGAACAACAAATTCTTGCTGGTTCAGCAAAAGTATTCAACTATAAGGATATCATTTATGAATAGGAATGAACATATTTTAAATGAGATAATTGGATTAATTAATTTAATATCCTTCTTTCGATTTTCGAAAGACCTCTATGTTCCATAACGATTCTTTCATATAGGTAGCAAGCATGCCACCTTTCAATCTGTAAGTAAATACTCTAAAATGGCACCTCATACCCTGATTCGTTTCTGTACGTTTTTAGGATGAGAGATAAATCCTTCTATATAAACTAAAGAGACTTATGCAGTAATTCCAGTACATCTTTCATCGCAAAAGGACCGTCTTTTTTTACATGCTCAGCGAATTCAGAAACGAGACGTAATGTTTTCACACTTTCAATTGGATGATCCCCTGACGCGCTTTCAGCAGAAAGCATAACAGCATTCGTTCCGTCCAATACAGCCTGAAATACATCAGTCACCTCAGCTCTTGTAGGAATAGAGTGATCTACCATAGATTGAAGCATTTGTGTCGCTGTAATTACATATGTATTCGTTCGATTGCACTCACGAATCATCATTTTTTGTAAAAGCGGAATAAATTGATACGGCAGTTCCACACCTAAATCTCCCCTTGCGATCATAATGCCATCTACTTCTTTGCATATGTCTTGAAAATTCTCGATTGCTTCCATCGTTTCTATTTTTGCAATTAAATTCGGGGAAGTTTCTTTATGTTCTTGTATAAACTCTCGTATTTCCTTTATATGACTAGGTTTCCGCACAAAGGAACACGCAATAAAATCAACATTCTCTTCTAAAAGAAACTGAATGTCTTTTTTATCTTTCTCTGTAATAGCTGGTAAACTAACAATTGCACCTGGTAAATTCACCCCTTTATGAGAGGCAATATTTCCACCTGTTTTTATCCTCGTTTCTATTTTGTCCGCACTTACCTTTTCAGCGATTAACTCAACTTCTCCATCATTTATAAGAATCCTACTACCAACCTTCACGTCATTCGCAATCCCTACATAATCAACACTTGCTTCTTCTTTATTCCCTTGTACTGGATGAGTATGTAAAATAAATAACTCCCCTGCTTCAAGTGTAATTTGTTCCTCTTTCATTTCACCCAATCTTATTTTAGGACCTTGTACATCCCCTAGAATTTTAATAGAATCGTCTAACGATTTTACTAAACGAATGATATCTTTATGACTTTCATGCGTGCCATGTGATAAATTCAACCGAACAATTTTCATACCATTGTTTATTAACTGCGCTAATGTTTCTTCATTATTACTTGCTGGACCAATTGTACAAACTCGATCAATTGTCATTTTCCCACCATCCTTTTTTAAATGTTTCCCATAAAATAAAGAGAAGATTCTTTTTATAGGAAAGACCGTGCAACTAAGGGCACACAGAGGTTTATATGAGGAGAAGCGATTGCTGAGTAAGTAGCTTAAATTTAACTTTTTGACTCCATAGTTATTGTTAGTTTCGTTGCAATAGGGTACTACTAATAATAAATCTTGTTTACATACGAACGCTAGATTGGGATATCGAAAACAACCAATGGAGGAACCACAATGACTACTCTTCGTAAAAAAATAATGGGACTAACTTTAGCGGGAACGGTAGTGCTATGGTCATTAGCAGCAGGAAGCATGATGAACGGTAACGAGGTAAAAGCTGAGGTGAAAAAAGTAGGAAAGCAACCTAAAAATGTAATTTTTATGGTTATAGATGGGACAAGCTCTTCTGCTACAACATTAGCCCGGTGGTACAAAGGTTCATCTCTTGCACTAGATCAAATTGTATCCGGAGGTGTTCGTACGTATTCAGCAGAATCAGCTATTACGGACTCTGCACCGGCAGCCACAGCTTTAGCGACCGGAAATAAATCTAATTCAGGCTACGTGGGCGTATCACCTTCTGTTGTGAATTCACCTGGCTTAGAACCAGTGAAAGAAGACTGCAAGTTTCGTCCAGTTGCCAACGTCTTAGAAGGCGCAAAACGTTCCGGCCGCGCGACAGGAATCATTGCTACATCAGAAATTCAGCATGCTACTCCGGCTAGTTTCTCTGCCCACCATGCTAACCGCAAGAATTTTGAAGTGCTTGGTGAACAGCAAGTTTATCAAAATATAGAAGTTGTATTAGGTGGTGGAAAGGCAGCACTTCAGCCTACGACAAGCAATGGAATTCGTAAAGACAACGAAGATTTAGTAAAAGTGATTCAAGGCAAAGGGTACGACTTTGTCGAAACAAAAGATGCGTTACTAAACTCCAAATCAAATAAAATCTGGGGTTCTTTCTCTAATACTGCCCTTGCGTTCGATATGGATCGTGAAGCAAACCAGCCTAAACAGCCAACTCTTTCCCTGATGACGAGAAAAGCAATTCAAACATTATCAAAAGATAAAGATGGTTTCTTCTTATTCGTAGAAGGTAGTAAGGCAGATTGGGCAGCACATGCAAATGACCCAATCGGGATGATTAGCGATGTATTGGCGTTTGATGATGCGGTTACAGAAGCGTTAACATTTGCGAAGAAAGATGGTAACACTATGGTCATTGCTCTAGCGGATCATGGTAATAGCGGTATTTCCATTGGTAACAGCAATACCACAAAAGGATATGATACTACACCAGTATCAGCTTACATTGACCCACTGAAAAAGGCGAAAATGACACTTGAAGGTGCTACAAGTAAACTAAAAGATGATTTATCTAATATAAAAGAAGTAGCTGCACTTTACGGTTTAGACAACCTAACTGATGATGAAAGAAAAAAATTAAAAGCTGCACAAAAGAAAACTGATGTAGGTCCAATCCTTACTAAATTATTGGCCAACCGGGCGAACATCGGTTTTACAACTGGTGGTCATACAGGTGAAGATGTATTCTTATACTCTTACGGTCCTCAAAAGCCATACGGTTTAGTCCAAAATACAGACATTGCGAAAATAATGGCCAAAGCAATGGGCTTTCAATTAGGAGAAATCACTAAGAAATTATTCTTAGATGCTGAAACAGCCTTTAAACAAATTGGTGCAACTGTAACGATTGACAAAAAAGATGCACGAAACCCGGTGCTTGTAGTAAAACGCGATAATACGGAGGCCAAATTGTTTGTTAATAAAAACATTATCTGTATCGGTGGAAAAGATCATGAATTAGGAAGCATCGTTGTAGAAAGCAATGGGAAATTCTATGTACCTGAAAAAGCAATTCAACTATTCACTAAGTATTCTCGCTAAAATAAAAAAGAATCCAAAGGACCTACTACATGCTCGTTCGCTGTACAAACCCAACATCTTTAGCGATATGGGACAAAAGACATTGAATTTCCTGTGCAAATAATTGTAACTCGTCAGATTTAAAAACAGACATAAAAAAACGCCATCCTTTCTATAAAAAGGATGGCGTTTTTTTCGTTATATAGATACAAATTTATCTTATTGAATCCATTCAACA
>NZ_JBFPJI010000177.1:0-6699 GCF_040838205.1 Bacillus sp. S4 | reverse complement strand
TTTTCATTTTGTTAACATAATATTTTTACTGTATTCTGCAATAAGTACCTGCGCATGAGCATTCCCTTGAATAATATCACGGAATTCTTTCAAAGAATACAGATGTGTAGCCCCTTTTCGAGCATGAATCCGCACTGGTACACCTTGTAAAGTATCATGAAACTGGAATGGACTATCTATCGGTTCAATTGGAAAACCGAGTGTAAGTAAATACATATACATTCTTTTTGTAACTGCTGCAATATACCATTCCGCTTTCGTCTCTAACGCATGCATAAATAAAATAGCTGCCAGCCTTTTGAAATGTCCTCTCCCCCGAGACGTTTTCGCAATACTTAACTTTCCTATTTCATACACATTTTTCAAATCTTTCACTAAATCATTTTTAGAAAACGGATAGAAAAACTCAGAATTTGATTGTTCAGGTACTGTAAACTTAATACATTCTACTGTACCAATATGATGTTCATCTTCTATTAATAAAAATCGTGATGGATTTAAATTACGTTCTACAAACATTAAGTTTCTTTCTTCACAAAAATCTCCCCACAGTTGCTCGAACCAAAAATGTTCTTCCTTTGTTTGAACACGCTGGAACATATTTACCCGCCTTTCCCATCGCCGTTCTGTTTTTGATAACGCTTTCACTTACTATCATATAAGAACAAATCTTCGTATGCAACTAAAAATATTTATGTCTTATTATATTCTGCAAATTGAATTAAATTCCTATTTCACACTCTTTTCCCCCGCATGTACCATTTCTTACTTTCTTATACAATCATACATACAAAGAAAGTTAATTGCTCCAATGAAAAATGTTTATCCTTTCAAGTTCGACCCACGTTATGCTTCTTTCCTTATGGCATATAATTCTTCTTAACCTAAAGAAATCCTTCATTAAAAAGGATTCCTTTTACATTTTATTACTTTTTAACCATTTCTCAAAAATTTGAATCATCCCATGCTTCCCAGCCAACTTCTCTTCTCCTTGTTTCGTTTTATATGGATATAGTTGTAAAAACACTCCACAACCAGATTCAATTTTTTTACTATGCATATGGCTACCTGGATATACACAAATCACTTCATAAATCGCTCTTCGCTTAAAAATTCGTTTGCCATTCTGTTCTTCTACATACTTAATGGACCAGTATTTATACATTTGCTCAGTTGCTTTCGTATTACCGACAGGCTGAAAAATATTGTACATAGGGCTGTATTTCACTTCGATAATAATAGAAGATTTATATACATACTTTTCTTCTTCCTTTACATAACAATCTAAACGAATATCCGGCTTCTTTGTGTCCTCTCCGTTATAAAAATTACTTCCTTTGCTTAGTGCGATAAGAGGGTGTGTTTCAATTAAATCATTAAACGCGACGTGCACTTTTATATCATCTCGATGTAATATCACTGTCGTTCCATCTTGTAATCCGTCTAAATAAAAATGTTCTTGTATTTGTTCACGGATAGGATTCTTATCTTCAAATCCGATTTGTTCTAATATAGAAATAACGATAAAAAAAGCGTAATACTCATACACTAAAAACGTTGGTTTATATACGAATAATAAAGATGGGGGTTGCTCTGTATGTTGCGGTAACAATTCTAAATGGTAGATTAATTGTTGATGCGGTATAGATAAAGTGTTCGAATTAATGGTAGCTGTTTCAGAAACTTCCCTCCAAAATGGAGAATACAATAAATTTCGAAAGTATTGCACACTTTCATATACGATATGAGCTAATATTTTATATTCTTGTATTTTCACAGAACTTTTCCGTAAATCTGCTTCTTTCAGTAAATGTAAATTTCTATATTTTTGTTTTTCCCTATCCGTCACGGATCCATTTCGTTCAATCGTTTTCATAATTGTTTTAACAGCTTGAAATTCATCTGACTTTTTCTTCTTTTCTCCTTCTAGTATTTCAATAGTTTTACGTACAAAACTTTCTGCTTCAAGTAAATAATAATAGAATTGCATCGTTTTAAATTTAAGAAATGCATTTTCAATACTATTTTTTTTCTCCTTAAATTTACGGTTGTAATATTTCGCATAAAGCTTTCTTTCTGTCATAATGGCAGTTTTTCTCGTTGTCTTCCGCTCTTTCGTTTCCCATTCATATTCGTGTACAAATTCCGCATTCGATTCTACTTTCTTAAAAATTTGTTTTATTCTTTTCATTTTTTGTGGCAACTTTCTTAACAGTACCAAATAAGAAGAATCTTCAATATCGCTAAGTGCTGAGAAAGTTTTCTTGTAATAACCTCTATCTAAAATTAACTCGTTTAAAATTGACTTCACATAATCTTGAATCATTTCAAATTGGTCATCAAAAAAGTTTTTAGGAACAACTTGAAACGCACCATAATAAGTTCTATCTTCTATACGCACTTCAAAATGGTATAAGCCACAGCGCCACGGATAAAAAAATTCAGTTTTTCCATGTTCATACACTAATACTCTTTGTTTTTTTTCATTTAATTCATATTGTGACTCTTTTATATTCTTTTGTCCCTCATATACTTTATTCCATATGAATGTAATATCCATTGGATTTTGATAATGGAAATGCAATTTCAGTGGTTTTAATTCCTGTACTTTATAAATACATTGAACTAATGCTGTAGTAGACGTACAAAGCCGGTTTAAAAGGATAAAATCGCCTTTCCCCTCAGTACCAATAATTAGCTTCAATACAAACGGGAGCGTTTCTTTCGTATCGACGATTGCTGTTTCATAACGCTCCTCATTTTGCATAGCCATACAGCTCCAGTTCTCTACGCTTTTGTCTTATATAAGCTAAAGAATGTTCAAATGTAGATACACGATTTGCAAGCGGAGACTGTAAAAGTGGTATCAATGTCGCTCCCCTTTTTGCTTCTTCAGAAAGTAGAGAGCCCACTGTCATTTCTGTCCCCCTTAATTTCGTTAATACACGTTGCTTTATTTGCAAATCAAAACCTTCTTCCCTGCTAATCATATAGGATTGATTATTTTGGAACGGTATATTTTGCAAATACGTAGCGATTGCGCTTGCACATCGGAAAGAAATTCCTTTTGATATATCGTGTGATGATAATACATCATGTAACTTATCCAATAACTCTAATTCCTCTTCAGTAAACACTTCGATCATCTCTTTATTCCTAAACCAATTGAGTCGAAATTCTCCCGTTGTTACTTTCAGCGGGGGTTGCTGAACAACTTTCTCATGTTCTATACTCATCTCGCAAAACGGAATTTTTTGTAATGTAATCAAATTTGTTCGATCTAATAATCGATCGGAAAGCTCTTTCGTCGTTTCATCAAAATTTACAGTGCCTACGAAAATAATATTCTCACCAATTTCCACTGAAGGTGGAATTTGATTTTCTATTTCTTGTACTTTCTCATACAAACTCAAAATACGATTTTTCTTTTCAAGTTGAAGAACAGATAGAAACGGAGTAAACCAATGCTCAATATGTGACATGTTCATTTCATCGAATACAATTATATACAACTGATTTGGGTTTTCTTTAGCCTTTAACAATGTCCGAACTAACTTCGTTTCACTTTCAATAAAATTACCATTCGGATGAAGGTAACCGAGAATATCATGTGGTTCTTGATACGATGGTGAAATCGGAATCCAAATTAATTCTTCACCATAACGTAACCCAAGTGCTTCTGCATAAGCTTGCACAAAGCGTGATTTCCCAACACCTGGTATACCACCAACAATTGTTAACATATTGGTTTTAATACTAATGTGAAAATTATATATATCTGTATCATCCAAATATAGCCCTTTATTACGAACCATACTTCGTACATACTGCAAAAAAGAGGATTCACGCTCATCCCATTCCCAGTCCTCCTTTTGCATTTTAATATCTTCTACTTCAACTAACTTACCTTCTTCAACAATTCGTTTATTTAGTTGGGCATACACATTTTCACTTACAAAATATAAATGATCATCTACTGCTATTTCTACATGTTTCATCCACTCGTTTATTTCAATATATTTACATTCTTTTCTTTGCTCAAAATATGAAATTGAACTTATTGATGATTTTAACGATAAATTTCCATATAGCCTTCCTTCATGCCACAATAATTCTGGAGGCTCAAAGTCTTTTGGTAATTTAGGCATAAGAAATGATAAGTAACCGTTGCCTAACTTCCGTTCCAAAGACGCTCTCTTTTTATAATTTGAGACCTTTGGTGAAGGAATCAATTTATATGAAGATGCTATTTCCCGAGGCTCTTCTGTGCATATTAATTCCAGTAATAAATTTCCACGATCATAATAAAGACGAAACATAACCAGTTGCTTTTCTAATTTACGCTTCTTTAAATCAGTAAAGATTTTTTCATTCTTTTTATTACTGCATAATCCTTCAAATAAATATTTTCCAGTCGGAAATAACTCTTGTAAAGTTAAAGGTATTGGAGAAAGACATTGTACAAAGAAATTTTCCCCATTCTTCTCTCCCTCAGCTTTTGCAAACTTCCCAATAAACCTCATATAATACATTCGCTTTATAAAACTTGGATGAAGAGCTTTATGTAACTTCAACGTAGTCACCTTCTTTTTTTCATACTATTCTTAGTGTATGAACTACAATCTAAAACTAGAAATAAAAAACCTGACGTCATCCGTCAGGTTCAAAATTAAAACGTATATTAATGAGAAGGAAATGCTTTTTTTTCTTGTAAAATGGCATTATGAGCGATTTTCATTTTAGCAAGTACGTACCGTAATCGATCTTCGGCATTTTCATCTTTATTTTGCTGCAAACTCGCCAAATTCTCTACAGAACTCGCTAAATTTTCAATCACGCCTCGAAGTTCAGGATGATGATTAAAAAAAGATTCTTGTACTAATACTTTCCTTAAATCACTAGCTAAATCCATAATTCTAGACAACTGTTCTTTTTCCTCCATTTTCATCCCTCCTGAATATCTTATGTATTAAATATTCTCTAGACAAGGAAAAAAGCCCTTTAAATTAAAAGGACTTTTACATTTTTATATTTCCTGTCAGTAACATATAAAGTGATGTGATAGCTGCAATAACAATTGCCCACATCACATATCTCTCTATACCTACAAAACAACGATTCCCTTTTTCTTTTCTTGCAAAAACGTACACGATAATCCCGATTCCATATACAATTGAAACAAGTAATAAATTCTTTAAACCAGCTGCATAAATGAGCCATACAGAATATACACAAGCAATTAAAGCTAATAAGCCATTTTTTACTCTCGCAACTTTCAGCTCTTTCGTAATGACTAATTTCAATTGAAATAGCGCTGATAATAAATACGGTAATAAAATTGATGTTGACGCAATAAAATACATAATTTGATATGTCGATTCTGAAAACAGAACGATTATAAATATAATTTGGGCAACGATATTTGAAATCCATAATGCCATATGCGGCGTTTGCTTCTTATTTGTTTTCGTAAAGACTTTCGGAAACACGCCATCTTTTCCTGCTACATGCGAAATTTCAGAAACAAGTAAAAACCAACCAATCAATGTCCCTACAAGTGAAGCAACTAAACCGATGTTAATCGCAACTGCCCCCCATGGTCCAACAACATGTTCTAATACATGTCCCATTGAAGGAGTTTCTAAAACCGAAAGTTCATTTCTCGTCATAGCTCCCATTGACAGAACAGAAATTAAAATATAAATAGACATAACTAAAATTAACCCAAGTACTGTCGCTTTTCCAACATCTCTGCTATTTTTAGCTCTTCCTGATAATACAACTGCTCCTTCAACCCCAATGAACACCCAAAGAGTTACAAGCATTGTATTTTTCACTTGACCTAGTACAGAGGAAACTGAGATTGTTCCTTCGCCCCAAAAGTCATGTGTAAATGTATCCCAGCGAAACGCCGTTACCATCACAACAATAAATAATAAGATCGGAACCAATTTCCCAATTGTTGCGATAACATTCATAATGGAAGCTTCACGAATTCCAAATAATATAAGAAAATGAAGTGACCATAATAAAAGAGAGGCACCAATGATAGACGCAGCATTATTTCCTCCTTTAAAAATCGGGAAGAAATAACCTAATGTACTAAACAGTAACATAATTGTTGCGACATTTCCTAAAATCCCTGCCAGCCAGTACCCCCACGCACTGTTAAAACCAATATATTCACCGAAACCAGCTCGTGCATAACTATAAATTCCGCCCTCAAGCTCCGGTTTTTGTCTTGCTAACGTTTGATATACGAGCGCAAGCGGAATCATTCCCATCGCTGTAATACACCAACCAATTATTGTTGCACCACTATTTGCTCCTACTGCTAAATCATGCGGTAAACTAAAAACACCGCCACCAACCATTGTTCCAACTACTAATGCGATTAACGGAAAAAACCCTAACTTCTTTTCTATTTGTACCACCCCATCTGTCATTCTAGGTGTTATGTTCGTTCAACTATTAAAGTCACCTTTTCTCTAATAGACGTTTCTCTTATATTTTTTCAGGAAAACATTACTTATTCTAAAATAAAATGAAGAAAAATGGAATACTTTTTTGAAAAAATGTATAAGTATGCACAAAAAATCCGTTCATTTTGTAATGAACGGTTATTTCAAACATATAAAGTTGTATATTTCTTGTAAAATCAACGAAGTAAATTCTCTTTTTGTAAAAATTGTCTTGCTA
>NZ_JBFPJI010000176.1:0-6721 GCF_040838205.1 Bacillus sp. S4 | reverse complement strand
ATATTATAACTGTATAATTTTAATATCTATGTTTATTAATGTTTTTATGCTATTTAGTGCAGTCTACTCTCATTATATATGCAAGTAGAGTTGTTTAGCTACTGTAAATGAATAAATAAAATAAGCCAAGATATAAAATTCTTGGCTACATGTAAATCTTGTTCATAGGTTATTTTACAGTGACAGTGGCACGTTCTTGAATACGTTCAAATAACCAATGTATATCATTGTTATACATGCGAATACAGCCAAGTGTTGTAGCTTTGCCAATCGCTTGATTGTTGTTAGTCCCATGAATCGCATACGTTGTTCCGTATGTTCCTGCCATATTTAATCCGAGCCAACGGTCACCAAGTGGATTACGTGGATCGCCGCCTTTAATATGTCCTGTATAATAAGGACGGTTTTTAATTTTATTTACCACTTGAAAAGTACCTTTAGGTGTAGGTGTTGCTGTTTTGCCAGTAGCGACAGTGAAGCTTTTTATAAACTTTCCATTTTGATAGAAATCCATTTTATTTAATTTCGTGTCAACGATAAGCTGTTCGTTAGTTGAAGCTGCTTCCGCAGACATATATGGAACAGTTAAAAAACCTAACGATAACATTATAGTTACTAGTAATTTTTTCATTGATATTCTCCTTTTACTATTTTAGTAGTATTACATGCAATGAATTTGTAATCCTCGTAATGCTTGATGTACGTTTTCATTTAGTGATTCAAAAAAAGCAGTGATTTTTGTATTATGTTTGTTGTTTTTATCAATGAGCAATCTTTCATTTAGTAAAAGCTCACCGTGTAGTCCGAAGCTCTGTACTTGAATACTCATTTCATCTTCTGTTTCAGAAATCATAGGTAAGAAATAGTGAAACGCTTTCGTTGGAATGATATAACTTTTTCCAATCATGCTTTCTTGATTAGAATTAGTCCATTTTTTCGTGACAATTTTAATATTCTTTTTAGAAACGACAAAAGATAGCGTTGTGGATTTTGTTAAACTTACGTCAAATTCATTTGTTTCACATATGTGTAAATTAAAAATCGTTTCATTTGGATGAGATTCAATATTGGTATTAATAAAATCGTGCATTTTATAAGCTTCCATTCTTATTCTCCCTTTTTTCATTTTCAGAAAGCGATTTATATTTATTCAATTTAATGTTTAGGTAATATAGTAGTAAAAGTTTTCAACAAATTCCGATATAATCTTACAATACGTATATGAAGCTAATATGAAGTTAGTATGAGTTTGTTATGGTTTTTTATAGAGAACAAAATGAGGCGATTTCCGAGTGCTAAAAACTGGATAAAATTTGTATATTAACGTCTCTCGCCATTGTAATAGGTAGGTGCCATCCCGTTTTAAAACAGTAATTTATATAATTAAATAAAGAACAGAAAACTTTAGCATGAGCCTTACAAAAATGTAATAAAAATGTAAGCTATTGTGATAGTTATTTCGACAATTTTTTTATACAATAATAGTAACAAGTTGTACGTGGATGAAAGGGGAGATGACATGGAATGGGTTCATGAATTATTTCAGCAATACGGGTATTATGTAGTACTTGTAGGTTTGCTGTTAGAATATATTGCACTTCCGTTTCCGGGAGAGCCCACATTAGCATATGCGGGATTTTTAGCACAGAAGGGTGACCTAAGTTTACCTATTTTAATTATCCTATCCTTTATTGGGACAAGTGTAGGAATGACAATCCAATACTTTTTAGGAAATAAGCTTGGTATGCCTTTTGTTCAAAAATACGGGAAGTACGTATTTTTAACACAAAAAAAAATTGATTTAACGAGAATGTGGTTCGATAAGTATGGCTATTTTCTAATCTTTATCGGTTTCTTCATTCCTGGTGTACGTCATTTTACAGGATACTTTGCAGGTATCATTAACTTACCGTTTCGCCGCTTTGCGATTACAATTTATTCAGGTGCTTTATTCTGGGTATCATTCTTCTTAATTGGTGGCTACTGGTTAGGTGGTAACTTACATGATATTTTCGGATTACTGGGAGATCATATCGGTAAAATCATTTTCGGAGCTATTGTCATTGTAGCAATTACGTTAGGCATTCGTTTCCGCAAACAACTAAAACGAGTATTTTTACAAAACGCAAGTTAATATGAAATCCATTCTATGTCAAAATTTAGGAAGGCAGTGCTTTTGAGCACTGCCTTTTTTATTGTATTTTCCAGTTTGCTTTTATTTTTCCCTCGATACCGTAACCGGTCACTACTATATAATATGTTCCCGTTTTACTAGGTGAAAGTTCGTACGTATCGTTGCTTAGTATGGACATAGGTTCATATTTATTAAATTCACTAGAAAAGCCAGTGCTATAACCTTGGTAGGTGTTATTTTTAGTAATAAGGAAGTTTACGTTAACCCCAATTGTGTAGTTCTTGAAGATTATTATATACGTTATGTCTAGCATAATATATATTCGTTTTTGACATATATCTACGTCAAAATGACAATGATAATTGACAAAGTGAAGGATATTATTTACAATTTTAATTAAATAAATGAAAAAGAGGTAAAACATGAAGCTTCAAAATCGAGTGAGGGAACTTAGAGCAAAGCATCGTGTATCACAAGGGGATTTAGGTAAAGCGATCGGCTCATCACGGCAAACCATTAGCTTAATTGAGCGTGGGGATTATGCACCGTCTATTGTGTTATCGCTAAAAATTGCACAAATTTTTGGAGTGCCAGTGGAGGAGATATTTATGTTGGTGGAGGGGGAAGATGGAGATGAAGAGTAGGAATAAGGGAAATGGGAAAATGACGGCTATATTGAAGTTGTTAGTAGGAGCAATTTTTGGTGGGTTTATAGGGTATGTAGTAGGGGATATTGCAACAGAGGGTACTAGCAAAATACCTCCTGTTATTAGCATTGCTATGATGAGTGTATTTGGCGTAGCGATTATATATTATATTTGGAAGCGTACAAGAGCGCTCGCACAAACGAAAGATGATGAAGAAAATGTTAAGGGACGAAGATTAGGGATAGCGCTTATTTATTTTCGAGTAATGGAAATTATTATTCCATCATGGTTTGTTTGCTCAGTTATCGCTTTTTATAGAACGTATACGAGTGAGGGGAACTTGCTCTTTGTTAGTGTAAGTATTGTGGTATCTACAGTGTGCTTTATTGCTATAACTTGGTTAGGATCTGTAATGAGGAAAAGGTATAACGCTCTATATCCAGAACAGAGTGTTACGTATTCTCAGTCAATGGAAATGTGGGCAAAGAATGCAGATGAAGGGCAAAAGCAAATTGTTCATGAAGCGGGATATAAGGCATATCAATATACAAATATGACACTTGCTTGTGCGTGGTTGGCGGCGATTGCGTATGCAATTTTAGATGGAAAAGACTTCTTTATGGTCATTATGATTTCGTTCGTTTGGGTATTACATGTTGGAACATATATGTACGAAATGCATAAAAAAATGATTTATTAAGGGGAGAAAAACGGTGTACGTTTTAAGAAGACCTGCTTTTTTAATGTTCGTTGCCTTCGTTTGCTCCACTTTATATGGGCTTATTCGAATAGAAAAAGTACAGCAAGTTATAGAAATATGGGCCTTTTTCGGGATTGCATTGCTAGTGTTAGCTATTCATGAATTAGGGCATGTAATATGTGGTTTGATAGTCGGTTTGAAATTTAAGTTTATGACAGTAGGGCCTATTACTGTTCAAAAAGAAAAGGGAAAAATACGAATTCGAGAAAATAAAATATGGATGTATGTTGGTGGCGTCGCAATGTTAGTACCGCCTTCCACATACACAACGAACCTTTCGAAAAAATGGGCATGGATGACTTTAAGCGGACCATTAACGAGTTTCGTATTTGGCATTGTATCAGGTTACATATATATGGTGAGTTATTACCACATGCTTTTATACTTTTCTGTTTTACACCTTGCAATCTTTGTCGTCACAGCAATTCCAATAAAGGGAACGCTACTAAGCGATGGCATGCAATTTCTCATTTTAATTAAAGATGATGAAAAGGCTAGAGAGCATTTATACACGATTCAAGTATCGAGTGAGTTATTTAGTTACAAAAGACCGGAAGATTGGGATGAGAGATTAATAGAACTTAGTGAGGGGAAATTAAAAGAGGATAAAAGTATAAGCGAGATAATGAGTGGACTTATGCTTGTCTTTTATGCCCGAGCTGATCAAGAGGGAATGGAAAAAGCGATAGTGCATTTAGAGAAAATTGTGCAGTTACCTGTGACAAAAGAGAATAAATATTTTGTTGGTAGTTTTCATAGTTGGTATCTTTTATATAAAGTACTGTATCAGGAGGGAAATCTTTCCCTGCAAGAAGCGAAGGAACATGCAAAGGCAATTACAAAAATGGACTTAAATGGGTATTACCGCACACAAGGAATTGTTAAATATTTAGAGGGTGATTTAGAAGCTTCACGCACTTATATGAGGAAAGCTGATAAAGAATTGAAGAGCGCTGAGAAGAGTGAGATAGGATATTTACAATTAGAGAGAGAATGGTTTGAGCAGTTGAAGGAGAGGGTATCTTACGATGGGTGAGGTATCCTCTTTTCTGTATGTAATCTTTTGCCGTTCCATAAAAAGTTCGGGGCGAGTAAAATGAGATAAGAAGAGCAAAGCTTGGAGGAATTATATATGGAAATTTTAGCGATTATTTTGTTAGTCTTGCTCATTTATGTAATTTTTAAAGTGACGTATGTAGCATTGAAAATACTTGCGATCCTGTTAGTTATCTTTTTAATCGTGGAGTTCGGTAGTAAGTTGCTTGGGGGATAGGGTATGTTGCACGTTTTGATTGTCGAAGGATGTCGTTAAATCGATATCCTGTGTCGAAACGTCGATATAATGAAAAAATCGCCGATATAATTGGAGAAACGGTCGATATAATCGAGGAATCGCTGATATATTTCGATAAATACCAAGCGGGGTATGCAAGCGTGGAGAATAGCAAACAAAAAAGCTGGAAGAGTATCTTCCAGCTTAAGAATTGCTTTCAATTTGTTGACCATTTTCTTCTTCGTGGTCTTGTAGTAGGTTGAATACGTCTGCTAGGCAGAATGCGATAAACCAAGTCCATAGACCGTGGAAGAAAGCTGAGCTTAATTGAAGTGGTAATGTATAGTTTGTCATTGAGTAGGAAATACATCCACCAACGATTCCGATCATTGTTAATAACATTGTTTTTTGAGCATTTTCTTCTGGATTGAAGAGGAAGAAAATGTATCCGCCTAAAATTGAAGCGCTTACAAGGGTTTCGATTCCATTGAAAATGATATTCTCCCCAAGTTGAGTGTTTGTCCAGAAACAGATTGCACCGCCGACGATGGCAAATAGGACAGCTAGTGTGTATCGTATATATTGATTCATATGTTCATCTCCTTATGTAATAAGATGATTTGGAAGTCAAAAAGGTAGGTATAGTATATTGAAGTGAATTTTAGTTGTACGTATCTTTTTATAAAAAGATCAGTGAAGAATAACTAAGATGAACGGCTTTTGGAAAACCGTTACGTGTATGGTGTCTGAAATATACCCGACTGCTCGTTTCTTTTTGCTTATAAAAATAAGAGAAACTTCCAAGTCTATATACTCTTTTTTGTAAGTCTAGTTTTATTATAACACATTTAGTGATACAATAATAGAATTATCTGATTTTGTAATAAGTGTAAAAAATAAAAAGCGCAAGGAATTGTAGTTCCTTGCGCTTTTTTATATACGTTTGAAACGGCCGACAATTTCAACTGTTTCAGTAATGTTCATAAATGCTTTATTATCCACTTGGCGGATAATACGTTTCATTTCGCCCAACTCGTAGCGAGTTACGACAGTGTAAATCATTTTTTTCTTATGGTTTGTATAGCCGCCGACAGCATCTACCATTGTCACCCCACGTATGCCGTGATGTAATAGTGAGCTTTTTATTTCCTCACCTTTTTCTGTAATTGTCATTATCGTTAATTTAATATGTTTTGTATGCACGGCATCAATTACTTTGCTGACTACAAACCGACTAATTAACGTATAAAGCGTAATATCCCATCCGAAAATAAATCCTGCTGCAACAAGTAAGATTAAGTTGAATCCAAAGATGATTGCTCCAATTGAAACATCGCGATGTTTCGCTACAATCAATCCAACAACATCAAAACCACCTGTTGAAGAAGCAAATCGGAATATGATTCCTGAGGCAGCACCGCAGATGACACCACCGAATACAGAAGAAAGTAAAATATCGTCTGAGACTTGGTGTACTGGGATAATGTTCATCGCTAAAGATGATACAGCTACAAAGTATGCCGTTAAAAAGGTTGTCTTCTTTCCTAAGTAAAAGTGACTTAAAATAAGAAGCGGAATGTTTAGTAAAAAGATAAGTGCTCCGATATTGTAGTGCATTAAATAACCGATAATCATCCCTACACCAGCGAACCCACCGCTAATCATATTATGCGGGATAAAAAACATATTCATAGAAATTGCATACAAAATAGAAGCTATAAAAATAACAACTAACTGTATCATAAATTCTAAGTGAAATGTTTTAGCTGCTGGGAAGGATAAAAAGGCGGTGTCGGGAACGTAATCGGCGTCTCCTAGTTGACCCATAGTATGTTTCATCTCCATATTCATTTTTGATTACAAGAAGAGAATAAAGCTTTTTTCAAAAACTGGCAATAGTTTTATTA
>NZ_JBFPJI010000175.1:0-6750 GCF_040838205.1 Bacillus sp. S4 | reverse complement strand
TTTCTATTCTATACTGGTTTCGTTTCTATTTCCAGAAATTCAACTTGTAAAAAAATATATTTTTTCTATATGCTTTGTCGGATTTATTTATATGAACTCTCTGTATTTTCTTTTATACTAAGGCAGGACGAAAGGAAGGCTTGCAACTATGAAAAAATAGACGACCCTAAAGCATATTAGGATCGCCTTTTTTATTAAATAGAAAAACGCTTATACTTCTCATAATCACTCGTCTTACATTCTAGTGCCATTTTCGTACCTTCGTTTTCATAACTCGTAGATAAAACGTGTGCATGATTGTTGAAATACGAAACTACCTGTCCTTGATCATACGGAATTAACATTTCACACTTCGTATACTCTTTATAAATGTGTGAGCGAACCACTTCTACAAGCTCTTCAATTCCAACATGTTTCTTCGCAGATAGATAAACGCGATCTTCTTGCACTTTCGGAATTTCAACATCTACCAAATCTGATTTGTTATATGCATAAATCGTCGGGATATTTTCCACGCCAATTTTCTTTAACGTTTCATTTGTAATATCAATTAATTGCTCATAATTGGGATTTGAGTAATCTACGACGTGAATGAGTAAATCTGCTTCAGCCACTTCCTCTAGCGTTGAACGGAATGCTTTCACAAGATGATGCGGTAATTTACTTACAAATCCAACTGTATCTGTTAATAAAAATGATTTATTATCTGGTAAATCAATATTTCGTACAGATGTCTCTAACGTCGCAAATAACATATCTTTTTCAAATACTTGTTTCTCTACAGTACCGTTAAAAATTTCAAGCATCGTATTCATTATCGTTGATTTACCTGCATTCGTATATCCTACTAATGACACAACTGGAATTTCATTTTTCTTACGTTGTTTACGCTGCGTTTGGCGCTGTGCAACAAGTGCCTCTAATTCTTTATTTAGAGCTGCAATTTGTTCTTCAATTTTACGACGGTCTAATTCCAACTTCTTCTCACCGACACCTTTATTTTTCGTGCCAACTCCCCCGCTTTGTCTTCCTAAAGATTCACGAAGACCGATTAAACGAGGCATCATGTACTGAAGATGGGCCACTTCTACTTGCAACTGCGCTTCTTTCGTTTTCGCACGTTGCGCAAAGATATCTAAAATTAAAATGGTACGATCAATTACTTTACAATCTAAATCCTCTTCTAAATTTCGAATTTGTGAAGGAGATAATTCGTCATTAAAGATGACCATATTTGCATCTACTTCTTTCACATACGCTGCTACTTCTTCAATCTTCCCTTTTCCAATATAATGCGACGGATTTACTCGTTGTAAATTTTGCGTCACTTGACCGATTACTTCCACATCACAAGCTTCCGTAAGATTCGCTAACTCTTCCATCGAATATGCAAAATCAGCTTCCTTACCTAAATTTACTCCAACTAATATTGCTCTTTGTAATAATTCTTCCATATATTTATTCCTCCATTTCGATTACGTAAATAAAAAGCACAGGTCACTGCCTGTGCTTTCGTAAACGGATAAGGGTTCACCAAAGAAATAGAAGAAAGCAGTGCTTTCGTCCTATAACATGGTCAAAAAGTCCTAAGATAATATACGTATTCACACCAAGTGTTCACCTATACTATCCCATTCTATTTTTAAAGGCAAAACAAAAAGAGGGCGTATTCGTCCCTCCCTCTTTTTCACATATAAGCTTAATAAAGGGTTCCTTTAAAATAGGCAGACCAATCCCGTTCACTCTGTACACAGACAGAGCCTTTGAGCGCTATTCAATTATTGGCACAAAGTGTTGAGACGTAATCTGATTAAGATCAAAGGAAGCCCCTCCGTTCATTTCAAGTTATATAAAGTGTAGCATAAGTAATTCGCTTTCACAAGATTTAACAGACTATATCACTCTAAAGAAAATCTTTATATTCTTACTTTAATCGTCATTTTTTGCGAGTTCTTCTCACAATAAAAATAACAACAGCAATTATCAGTAACACACTTATAGAAATGATAGCAACTTGCCACCAACTTAAACCGCTCACCATCTCACCTTTTAAATCCACTTTCTTCGTTGGAGTTGACTCTTTTGCAATATGACTTAAAGTCTGTTTCTCCATCTTTGCATCATCTAATCGCTTCGTTCCACTGCAGATAGATGTCCCTAACTTTTTGTCCCTGTATAAGAAGAAAAGACTAGATACTCTCCCCCCTCTGCAAAACGAAATGTACAGCTACCAAAACTTGTATAAATGATAATTTGCGAAGAACTTGTCCCTTTCCAAATTTTCTTCACTTCAAATAATACTTTAGTTCCAACTCCCTCTTCACTTCTAACATCAATTACTTTCCCCTCAAAAACTACATCATTATTTTGAAATGCATCTTCTGGTGTAAATTTCGCACAATCACATGCATAAGACTTCTCTGGCAAAATAAAAGATGTAACGCTACATATTAAAATAAGAAACAACAAATATACGATTCTTTTCAAGAATCTCAGACCCCTTCATTATCAATTTTAGCAGCTTTCTGTATATTATTTTTACGTCATTCGCCAGATTCCTCCATAGTGAATTAAACATTATCGTTTCCATACAATAAAAGTTTTTATTGACATTTTTACAACCTTATATTAGTATCAGCTTGTAAAAATGTCAGGAGATGTTCCTATGCATTCTAAATCTCGTATTACTACAATTGGTACTTATATTCCAAATCAAGTATTGTCTAATAACGATTTAGAAAAGAAGGAAATTTAAATAATGGAGATACACTTTTACTGTACGGTTTTGGCGGTGGACTTACGCATTTAGGGCTTATCGTGGAGTGGGGTTTAAGTTAAACGAATTAAAAAGAGATTCTAGGAAATAACTAGAACCTCTTTTTAATTTCATGAATTTTTTTTACCTAACCGAGACCATATCACAACAGGAATTAGCAATAATGCTAACACTCCTCCCGCTAATGATAATGCGGCATAACTGGAATTAGCTACTACCATTCCTGACATCGCTCCACCTGAAGCTCCGGCTAACGCAATAAAAACATCTATTTTCCCTTGTGTTTTAGCGCGTGTAGAAGGAGTTGTGGAATCAACAATTTGTGCTGTACCACTAATCAATCCGAGATTCCATCCTAATCCAAGTAAAGAAAGAGCAACAATTAATAATAGTAAAGAATCACTCGGTGCTATCGCAGCTATGACACCCGCTGCAAGTAAAATCACCCCACCAGCTATACTCATCTTAGTACGGCCAATTTTATCAATTAACATTCCTGTAACAAGTGATGGAAGGTACATTGCACCTACATGAAAACCAATCACGAGACCTACTGCACTTAATCCATGACCGTGGTGTCCCATGTGAACTGGAGTCATCGTCATAATCGCAACCATCACTATTTGAGTAAGTATCATTACGATTGCTCCAACAGTAACACCACGTTTATTTTCTATCATTTCTTCTGTTACTGGTTGCCCTTTATATGTATGTTCTTGTTTATATGTTTCTATTATGTTAGCAATAATTAATGGATCTGGACGAAGCATAACAAAAAGGACAAGGCCCGCAAGTATAAATGCCGCTGCTGATAATATGAACGGACCTGCAAGGTTAGGAATTCCAATTGAATGGGCAAAATCTCCCATTACGCCTACTAAGTTCGGTCCTGCAACTGCACCAAAAGTCGTCATAACCATCGTAATACTAATAGCAGTTGCTCGCTGCTTCTTATCTGCTAAATCAGTACCAGCATAACGAGCTTGTAGATTCGTCGCTGTACCCGCACCATATATGAGTAAAGAGACTAGTAATAGAATAATACTATTTGTTAACGCAGCCAATACAACTCCAATAGCCCCTAGTCCCCCTACTATAAACCCTGTTGCAAGTCCTATTCGGCGACCATATTTTTGCGATAACTTCCCAACAAAGAAAGCCGCTACCGCAGATCCCAATGTAAACATAGCAGCCGGTAATCCTGCATATGCATCTGTTCCAAGCATTTGCTGTGCAAGAAGTGCACCTACTGTAATTCCAGCAGCTAATCCCGCTCCGCCAAACATTTGTGAAATACTTACGATTATTAACGTTCGTTTATATAATTTTTGTTGCTCTTCTTCGGTGTACATCCGATTACTTATTGAAGCATCTGCTGTATCTATCATTTCCTCACCTCTCTATAAAACTAATACCTCTTGTTAATGTACTATAGAACAACAAAATCCCCAAATTTAAAATGCTACAATTTTTTTATCCATGTAAAGAACCCCACGGTTTATGTTTCGCCCATTACCGAGGAGTTCCCAAAATAACTATACTAATTTTTTGACAGCCAACGTTCCATCACTAGAGCACAATTCATATTTAGCCTATTTCCCTTACAATTCCTCTACTACTCTTTTTCCCTCTTCTCTTACTTAAAGCTTTCCCTTCCCAAAACAACAAACTTACTAAAGCACAAACTAAAATAATCGGAACACTCGCTTTATATAAATCAGTAAAACTCATCGCCATCTGATTCTGAGCATAATGATTCACATCATTTGAAAATACGAGTATTTCTTTTTTTATGTTCTCTTCTTGTTTTTCAACTTCTTTTGTTACTCGATTCGTAACTTCTTCTCTTTTCACATCTCTATATTCTACTGGAACTCCGCTTAATACCTCATCCACTTTTTGATGAATTAATTCATCTTTTTTCTCTTTACTTAATCCCACCCATATTTCATTTTGTTTCTTTTCTACATTTGCTTCTATACTTTGTTTCTCTATTTTTTCTTTTGTTACTTGTAATATCTCAGTTTGCTGAATACTATCCCCATGAATATTACGTACTTTTTCTTCCGCATAATGATAGACACTCTCTTTATT
The DNA here is from genome assembly GCF_040838205.1 of Bacillus sp. S4. NCBI lineage: Bacteria > Bacillati > Bacillota > Bacilli > Caryophanales > Bacillaceae > Bacillus > Bacillus sp. S4. The sequence goes on along the minus strand of NZ_JBFPJI010000175.1, from coordinate 1,880 downwards.
TACTGTTAAATTGTGAGTTAAATTAGATACAAATATTGCAACCGCTAATACAATTCCAACTTGTCGTAACATCGAGACAACACTTTGAGAAGCAGTTAATAATTCCCCTTCAAACGAAGATGCACTTAAAACTGTAATTGGTCCCACTACTAAACCATATCCAACACCTAATATCATACACGGAGTAATAATTTCTATATTTGTTGAATTGACGCCAATCATTTGCAACCAATAGTAGGATAGACCCATAACAAGAAACCCTGACAAAATAATAGTTACTTTTCCAAATTTTTTAATTAAAGTTGCTGCAACCGGTGAGACAAAAAATATCATCGCTGAAATAGGTGTCACTAAAAAAGCAGCTTCAATTTCCGTTCGGTATTGTATTTTTGTCAAGAATGTTGGAAGCAACACAGTTACTCCGATTAAAAATAAATTACTTAATACAACAACGATAGACGCTCCTACAAACATTCGATCTTTAAATAATTTTAAATTCACCATCGGATTATGAATCTTTCGTTCCACTAAAACAAATAGAATAAGAGAAATAGTGCTAATGGTATAACAAGACCAAGCGATATTACTTTGCCATCCCCACGTATTGCCTTTCACTAATACGAGAGTAAAAGAAAAAATCGCTAAACTACTTAACATAAGTCCAATCCAATCAATTTTTGAAATAATACGTTCTTCATTTTTTACTTGTAACATAATACAGCATAAAATGATTCCCAGAATACAAATCGGAACATTGACGAAGAACACCCATCTCCATCCTACATTTTGCGTAATAATTCCGCCTATTACCGGACCAAGTGCAGCTGACAATCCTTGCGTTACTCCTAAAATAGCAAGTGCAACATGCCTCTTTGCTAACGGCATAGCTGATACACCAATTACCATACTTATCGGAAATAAAATTGCTGCTCCAACACTTTGTATAAAACGAGAAAAAATGAGGAAGTCACCTGTATTAGCAAAAGCACAAAGTACTGACCCACCACCGAAAATCACCAAACCAAGAATATACATCTTTGCTTTTCCAAAAATATCAGCTATCCGTCCTAGCGGAATTGCGAGTACCGCAATAGTCATTGTATATACATTTAATACCCATGACATCTTTTCTAATGAAGTATTCACACTTGTTTGTATAGCTGGTAAAGCTATATTCATAATCGTTGTATCAATCATACAAAGAAAAATACCTAAGCACATTAAAAAGACAATTTTCAGTCCCTTTGATTGCTCCATGTTCATCTACCCCTTTATTTATTTTGAACACATTTTTCATTCTTCTGTTTTATTATTTTCTTTCGCTTCTAACTGCTCTAACTTTCTCTTCAGCGTCTCTACTTGTGCACTATATGTTGCAATACCTACATCAAGCGAAATTTCTTCAACAAACGTAATACCTTCTCTCCATTTTTCATATTTCAAGCGAAGGTCCACAATGTACGCTTCTTTTCTTTCAATTTCGTCCTCAATCCATTTTTTTATCTTCGCACCATCACTATAATTACCAAAATACATCCTCATTAAAAAATCTGAACGTAAAACATCTTTTTCTACATCCGTTTGCATGTATTGATAAAACTCTCCACGCCCTTCATCTGTAATAAAGTACATTTTCTTATTTGGTTTCCCTTCTTGCATGATAACCTCTTTTTTTATTTTCCCCTCTTTTTCTAACTGACGTAACGTTGGGTAAATCATTCCAAAGCTCCCATCAAAAAAATGAGTAAATACGTCTTCAAAAACAATTTTAATATCATAACCAGATAATTCTTTTTGCATTAATAAACCTAAAACAACATCTCTTCCCTTCAAATTAAGACCCCCGCATAGTATATAATCAACAATCATATTAATAATGT
>NZ_JBFPJI010000010.1:0-43117 GCF_040838205.1 Bacillus sp. S4 | reverse complement strand
AAAAATAAAAATTGACGTTTCACGTTGTTTGTTTCGTTTAGTTTTCAAAGTTCAACATCGCGTTTCAGCGACTTTCATAATATATCATAGTATATTATTTTCGTCAACAAGTTTTTTTCGATAACTTGTATCTCTCATTTGCTGACTCTGCCTATTATATACACTTCCCTATTGCTATGCAAGTATTATTATAAAAAAATAAGAGGGGGAGAAATCCCCACTCTTATTCTTCAGAAGAAACCTCTTCGCTAATTTCTTCTTCTTCATCCTTTTGTGCTTTTGCTACTGTCGCTACCTCTTGCTCATCCCCTAATCGAATTAGACGAACACCTTGTGTATTACGCCCCATTTGAGAGATTTGATCAACTGGCATACGAATAATAACACCCGCTACTGTAATTAACATAATGTCTTCTTCACCTGTTACAGACTTAACTGCTACTAATTTACCGTTCTTGTCTGTAATGTTACAAGTCTTCAGACCTTTACCACCACGACTCTGTAGTCGATACTCTTCAACCGGCGTACGCTTACCATACCCGTTCTTCGTTACGATTAAGACATTCGTATCCTCTTCAACAATTTCCATACCTACTACTTGGTCCTCTTCGCCTAGTGTAATAGCTTTTACACCAGCTGCATTACGGCCCATAGAACGTACATCCTGTTCATTGAAGCGAATTAACATACCGTTGCTCGTCCCTACGATAATATCTTTATCACCAGATGTTAAACGTACAGAAATTAATTCATCTTCTTCACGAAGCGAAATTGCAATTAAACCGTTCGTACGTATATTTGCAAATGATGAGAGCGGCGTTCTCTTAGAAATACCTTGTTTCGTTGTAAAGAATAAGAACTGGTCGTCACCAAATTCACGAATTGGAATAATAGCGTTGATCCACTCACCCTTATCTACCCCTAATAGATTAATAATTGGTATGCCTTTTGCCGTACGACTATACTCTGGAATTTCATATCCTTTTGTACGGTATACTTTACCCTTGTTTGTGAAGAATAAAATATGATCATGAGTAGACGTTGTTAATAAATGTTCAACAAAGTCATCATCATTCGTACCCATTCCTTGTACACCACGTCCCCCACGGTTCTGTGTTTTGTACGTAGAAGCCGGTAACCTCTTAATATAACCATTATGAGTAAGTGTAATTGCGATATTTTGTTCTGGGATTAAATCTTCATCCTCTATAGCTTCCATACCGCCAATTGTAATTTCTGTTCTTCTCTTATCATTAAAACGTTCTTTGACCTCCGTTAATTCCTCACGAATGATTTCAAGAACCTTCTCTTCATCTGCTAAAATTGCTTTTAACTCTGCAATCAGCTTCATTAAGTCTTGATATTCTTGTTCGATTTTTTCACGTTCTAATCCAGTTAAGCGTTGCAGACGCATATCTAAAATTGCCTGTGCTTGTTTCTCACTTAAGCCGAAACGTTCCATTAAACCTTGTTTTGCAATATCAGCTGTTTTTGAACTACGGATTAACGTAATGACTTCATCAAGATGATCTAAAGCGATTCGTAATCCTTCTAAAATATGAGCGCGCGCTTCTGCTTTCTCTAACTCATAGGCAGTACGTCTGCGGATCACGACCTTCTGGTGCTCTAAATAATAATATAAATTTTGTTTTAAATTTAGAACTTGTGGCTCTCCATTTACAAGAGACAACATGTTAATACCGAAACTCGTTTGAAGTGCTGTATGTTTATAAAGATTATTTAATAGTACATTTGCATTTGCATCGCGACGTACTTCCATAACAATGCGCATACCATTTCGATCCGATTCATCACGTAAATCTGTAATACCTTCAATTTTCTTATCACGAACTAATTCTGCAATTTTTTCAATTAAACGTGCCTTGTTAACTTGATAAGGTAGCTCAGTTACAATAATAGATTGTTTACCGTTGGCTCTCTCTTCAATTTCAACTTTAGCACGAATTATAATAGAACCACGGCCTGTCTCGTAAGCTCTTCGAATTCCACTTCGCCCTAAGATTAAACCTGATGTTGGGAAGTCTGGTCCAGGAATATATTCCATTAATTCCGCGATAGTGATATCAGGGTTATGACTTAATGCCAACACACCATCAATTACTTCTCCAAGTTGATGCGGTGGAATGTTTGTTGCCATACCAACCGCAATACCCGTCGTACCATTGACTAATAAGTTAGGGAAACGCGCTGGTAATACAACTGGTTCTCTTTCAGAACCATCGTAGTTATCTTGATAATCAATTGTATTCTTTGTAATATCGCGTATTAATTCCATAGAAATCTTAGACATTCTTGCTTCTGTATAACGCATCGCCGCCGCTGAATCTCCATCAACAGAACCGAAATTACCATGTCCATCAACAAGCATGTAACGTTGACTAAAATCTTGCGCCATACGTACCATTGTTTCATAAACAGCTGCATCACCGTGCGGGTGATACTTACCAATTACTTCACCGACAATACGCGCTGACTTCTTATATGCTTTATCAGCTGTAATTCCTAAATCATTCATCGCATATAAAACCCTACGATGAACTGGTTTTAATCCATCACGAACATCTGGTAATGCACGAGACACGATAACACTCATTGCATAATCTAAAAATGAGGTACGCATTTCATGACTAATATTAATTTCTCGAATTCGTGCTTGTTGTTGATTGTCTGACATCAACGAGCACCTCCTCTTACATTTCCGTTACACATACATTGATTTATATGTAGAAGACAGGAATACTTAGATTCCTGTCATTACTCACTTAAATATCAAGGTTTTTCACGTATTTTGCATTTTCTTGGATAAAGTTACGACGCGGCTCTACTTTATCACCCATTAAAATTTCAAACGTTTCGTCTGCTTCTATTGCATCTTGAAGGGAAACTTGAAGTAATGAACGTACTTCTGGGTCCATTGTCGTCTCCCACAGCTGAGTTGGATTCATTTCCCCTAGACCTTTATAACGCTGAATCCCAGGCTTAGGTTGAGCTGGTAATTCAGCTAGTATTTTTTCAAGTTCTTTATTGTTATAAGCATATTGAATTTTTTTACCTTGTTGTACTTTAAACAACGGTGGCTGTGCGATATATATATAACCACACTCAATGATTTGACGCATATAACGATAGAAGAACGTTAATAATAGGGTACGAATATGCGCACCATCAACATCGGCATCTGTCATAATAATAACTTTATGATATCGAGCTTTTTCAATATCAAAATCCCCACCAATATTTGTACCTATTGCTGTAATAATTGTACGAACTTCATCATTTGATAAAATCTTATCTAAACGTGCCTTTTCAACGTTAATAATTTTACCCTTCAGTGGTAAAATCGCTTGGAAATGACGATCGCGTCCTTGTTTTGCAGATCCGCCCGCAGAGTCACCCTCCACGATATAAATTTCGCTAATTGCTGGATCTTTAGAAGAACAATCAGCTAGCTTCCCTGGTAAACTTGAAACTTCTAGAGCACTCTTTCGGCGCGTTAGTTCACGCGCCTTTTTAGCCGCTACACGTGCACGCGCTGCCATAGTCCCTTTATCTATAATTTTACGTGCAACATTGGGATTTTCTAGTAAGAACTTTTCAAACGCCTCTGAGAATACAGACTCTGTAATCGTTCTCGCTTCACTATTTCCAAGTTTCGTCTTTGTTTGTCCTTCAAATTGTGGATTTGGATGCTTAATTGACACGATTGCTGTTAAACCTTCACGAACATCTTCACCAGTTAAATTACTATCCGCATCTTTTAAAATATTATTTTTACGACCATAATCGTTAATTACACGTGTTAGAGCAGTCTTAAAACCTACCTCATGTGTACCGCCTTCATACGTATGAATATTATTCGTAAATGAATAAATATGATTTGTATAGCCTTCGTTATATTGAAGAGCAACCTCAACCTGAATCCCATCTTTTGAACCGTCAACATATACAGGTTCTTCATGAATCGGTTGTTTTGAACGATTTAAATGTTCAACATATGATTTAATTCCACCTTCATAATGGAATTCTTTCTTCTGCTTATGTTCACGCTTATCTTCAATTGTTAATTTAATATTACGATTTAAAAACGCCAACTCACGCATACGAGTAGCCAATGTATCAAATTCGTATTCTGTCGTCTCTGTAAAAATTTCTGCATCTGGCTTAAAGCGTGTGATCGTTCCTGTACGATCAGTTTCACCTATTACTTTTAAATCCGCAGCTGGGATCCCACGTTCATATTTTTGATAGTGTATTTTTCCATCTCGATGTACAAATACCTCTAATTCTATTGATAAAGCATTTACAACAGATGCACCTACTCCATGCAAACCACCGGAGACTTTATAACCGCCACCGCCAAATTTACCACCGGCATGGAGTACCGTCATAATAACTTCTACAGCGGGACGTCCCATTTTCTCTTGAATACCAACTGGGATACCACGACCATCATCTGTTACAACAATACTATTATCTTCTTCAATACTGACATTAATTTCATCACAATATCCCGCTAAAGCTTCGTCAATACTGTTATCAACTATTTCCCATACGAGGTGATGAAGACCTTTTCCACTTGTAGAACCGATATACATACCAGGACGCTTACGAACCGCTTCCAGTCCTTCTAACACCTGGATCTGACTTTCATCATATGCATTTTCCTGCATTTGCTTTTGTTCCATTGACACAAAGATCACCTACTTTTCCATTTAAACAGAAATTATTTCCTGTCTATTTCACAATCTACCGTGCCGTTCGTTACATGAATTGTTTTCGCTTCTTTCAATGTTTCGTGTTCAATTCCGTCGACACTCGTCGTCGTCACAAAGGTTTGTACTTTTCCTTGAATTGTATTTAGCAGATGCGATTGGCGATAATCATCTAATTCTGATAACACATCATCTAGTAAAAGGATTGGATATTCCTTAACCTCTGAGTATATCAATTCAATTTCAGCCAATTTTAGGGATAGTGCGGTTGTTCGTTGTTGTCCTTGTGAACCAAAGACTTGAACATTTTTACTATTAACGAAGAAGTGTAAATCATCACGATGAGGACCTAGTAAAGTTGTACCACGAAAAATTTCACGTTGTTTCACAGATTGAAAACTTTCATAGTATACTTCTTTTATTTTCGACAAATCCATTGATTCTGATACATCTACACTTGGTTTATAAACAATTTCTAACTCCTCTAATCCCCTGCTAATCCCGCGGTGAATTGGAGCAGCCCATTCTTGTAGTAAATGCAAAAACTCAAAACGTTTTCGCAAAATTTTTGCACCATGCTCAATAAGTTGAAGTGTAAATACATCCAACATCGTTTCCTCATTTTTACTATTCCCTTGCATCTTCTTAAGTAAATGATTTCGTTGCGTGAGTACCTTTTGATATTGACTTAATTCATACAAATAGACCGGAGCTATTTGTCCAAGTTCCATATCCAAAAAGCGTCTTCGTACTTGGGGGCTTCCTTTTACAAGATTTAAATCTTCTGGGGCAAACATAACAACATTCATTTCACCAATATACTGGCTCAATTTTTGTTGTTCTAACTGATTTAACTTTGCCTTTTTACCTTTTTTTGAAATATTTAATTCTAAGGATAATGAACTATTTCGCCTTTGTAATCTACCTTTTATATTACCATAATCCTCATCCCAACGAATGAGTTCACGATCGTTCGAAGTTCTATGGGATTTCGCCATCGCCAATACATAAATAGCTTCCATCAGATTCGTTTTCCCTTGCGCATTTTCACCAATAATTACATTGACTTTATCCTCAAAGGAAAGCTCTAAATGCTCATAATTGCGATAGTTTTTTAATTGTATCTCTGTAATAAACAAAGGGATCCCCCTTTATGCCTGAACTTGGAAAGTTCCGCTTCCCGGAATTTCAACAACATCATTTGCATATAACTTTCGGCCTCTTCTATTTTCAAGTTCTTGATTCACATATACTTCATATTCTTGTAAGAACCATTTCACAGCGCCACCTGTATCAATTACATCAGCTAACTTTAAAAATTGTCCTAGTGTAATGTATTCTGTTGAAATCTTAATAAGTTTCATAAAATCGCTCACTTTCTGAAAGTGTTCATTCTTTCATTGTACTAAATAAACTAGCATTAGGAAAGTAATACCCTACAAATCAAATAAGGGTCACTAGTACCTTTACACTAGCAACCCTTAATCCTTACTTAGTAAGTACGGACTGGTAAAATTAACTGGATAATAGAATTATCATTTACTGTGCGAATTAAAAACGGTCTCATCGCTCCAGTAAAACTAACTTTAATTTCTGTACTATCTAAAGCTTTTAATGCATCCATCATATATTTTGCACTAAAAGATATTTTTAATTCTTCTCCATCTACATTTTCACATTGAACCTCTTCTACTACTTTTCCGATTTCTGGTGCATTCGAAGAAATCTCTAACATCTGTTGTTCTAATGTTGATAATTTAACAACGTTGTTACGACCATCTCTTGCTAATAGCGACGCACGATCAATCGCTTGTAAAAATTCTTTTGTATTTACAAATATATCAGTTTTACTTTCAGCTGGAATTAAACGCGTTGTATCTGGATAATTTCCTTCTAATAATCTTGAGAAGAATAATAAATGTTTTGTACGGAATAATACTTGATACTCCGTAATAACGATATCTACCATTTCTTCAGATTCATCTAGAATTTTACTTAATTCACTTAAGCTCTTACCAGGAATAACGACATTCGCTTGAAATTCATCGGCAATATTATACCCTTCGATTTTTGCTTTACGAAGTGCTAGCCTGTGACTATCTGTTGCAATGCAAGTTAGCTCGCTGTTATATACCTTCCAGTTTACACCTGTCAAGATCGGTCTCGTTTCAGAACTTGAAACTGCAAATACTGTTTGACGAATCATGTGTTTTAGTAAATCTGTTGGAATCTTAAATACATGATGTTCTTCGATTTGTGGTAATAACGGATATTCAGCAGCATCTAAACCATTTAAGTTGAACTCTGATTTTCCAGATTTTATTTTTGTCATAAAATGATTTTCCACAGAAATTTCGACAGTTTCTTTAGGTAATTTTTTTACGATCTCACTAAAATACTTTGCTTGTAAAATAATACTTCCTGATTGTTTAATTTCCACAATTTCTTTTCCAGCATCTTCGACTGGGATAAATGATTCGATAGAGATGTCTGCATCACTACCTGTTAAAGTAACTCCTTCTTCAGTTGCTACAACTTTAATTCCTGTAAGAATTGGAATTGTTGTACGAGAAGAAACTGCCTTCATTACATCTTGTACACTTCTTACAAGATAGTCTTTTTGTATTGTAAAACGCATAACGAAAAACCTCCGGTAAGTATAAGATTTTATTTATTTAATAAAGATAAAAAAGTAGTAGTAATAGTAATAGGGCTTGTGGATATGTGGATAACCCTGTTTGGAGATGTAAAAACAGTCTATCTACATGTGGATAGACTGTGCGTAAAATAAGCTAAGTTATTCACACTATTCAGCTACTACTATTTTAAAATATCCTTAATTTCTTCAACGTGTTTTTGTAATTGAGTATCCGTTTTTAATAGCTTCGAAATTTTTTCGTGAGCATGGATTACTGTTGTATGATCGCGGCCACCAAATTCTTCACCTATTTTTGGCAAAGATGAGTCCGTAAGTTCACGTGATAAATACATCGCAATTTGGCGAGGGAATGCAACGGATTTTGTCCGTTTTTTTGCTTTGAAATCTTCTAACTTTACCTGATAGACGCCTCCAACAGCCTTTTGAATATCAGAAATAGAAATAATTCTAGGTATAGAGTTTGGAATAATATTTTTAAGCGCTTCAGCCGCTAAATCAGCATTCATATCTTTATTAATTAAAGATGAATAAGCTACAACTCGAATAAGTGCACCCTCTAGTTCACGAATATTTGAATCGATTTGATTTGCGATATAAAGCATAACTTCATTTGGTATATCAAGACCTTCTGCTTTTGCTTTTTTACGTAAAATTGCGATTCTAGTTTCTAAATCTGGTGGCGTAATGTCCGTAATTAACCCCCATTCAAAGCGAGAACGAAGGCGATCTTCTAAAGTTGGGATTTCTTTTGGTGGTCTATCGCTTGAAATCACAATTTGTTTACTTTCTTCATGTAACGCATTAAATGTATGGAAAAACTCTTCCTGTGTTTGTTCTTTTCCAGCAAGAAATTGAATATCATCTATCAATAAGACATCTACATTACGATATTTATTACGAAAATCGACAGCTTTATTATCACGAATTGAGTTAATAAATTCATTTGTAAATTTTTCAGATGATAAATATACAACTTTTGCATTCGGGTTGTGTTCAATTACATAATGCCCAATTGCGTGCATTAAATGTGTTTTTCCAAGTCCAACGCCCCCGTAAATAAAGAGCGGATTATAGGCTTTAGCTGGTGCCTCAGCTACAGCTAAAGAAGCAGCATGTGCAAAACGATTACCAGAGCCAATAACAAATGTATCAAATGTATATTTGGGGTTTAACATACTCTGTGGTAAGTGATTAGACTCATCATGTGCGTGTTTTTGCTTAACAGAAGGGAGATCTATATCCTCTTCTGCCTGACTTTGGGGAATGATAAAACGAATAGCTAGTTTTGCCCCTGTTAAATCATAAAGTGTTTCGGAGATTAGTTCCGAATAATGAGATTCTAGCCAGTCACGAGCGAATTCATTTGGAGCTGTAATCGTTAATACATCTTTTTTCAAGTTATGAGCAGTTGTTGATTTTAACCAGGTTTCATAACTTGGCTTGCTTACCTTTTTTTCTAATTCTTTTAAGGCACTATTCCATAAATCAGAGATATTTTCCAAAGGTGTCCCTCCTTTACAAAGATGGTAAAAGAATAAGGTTGCGCAACAATTGTACAACCTGTAAATATTTCTAATGCATATTTATACGAAACGTATTTTAAAATATAAAAACGTCGTTAGTATCCGAGATAGAGTTTTCGACAAAAAAACAAATGTGGACAACTATTTACCCACATGTGATTTAAACTATCCACATGTTATACACAAATTGTGGATAAAATAAAGGTGTGGAAAACTTATTCAAAGTGAAAACACAACTATAATATCAAAAAAAAGCAGCTATAGCAATGAATTTAAGAAAGTTATCCACAAAATCAATACCTTGTGGAATAAACTTGTCCACAATACGATATACTGTGTAAAAGTAAAAAAAGAGTTTGTGGATACAAAAAAGAGAAAATATATTTATCCACAAGGAAATATAGGGACTGTGAAAAAGTGTGTGAATAGGTTAAAAATGAATATTTGATGAAAATTTCGAGAACCATTGACATTTTCCTATTTGATTTACTATAATTTATTAGACTGTCTTTAACAGATATTCCTCAGGGAGGTGTCATATAATGAAAAGAACTTACCAACCAAATAAACGTAAGCGCAGCAAAGTACATGGTTTCCGCAGCCGTATGAGCACAGCAAACGGACGTAGAGTGCTAGCAGCTCGTCGTCGTAAAGGAAGAAAAGTATTATCTGCGTAGACCACTGATCGTTCAGTGGTCTTTTTTTCTAATAATAATGAGTTTCTGCTGATGAGATACAGGAGTGTCAAATGATATGAAGAAAAAAAATCGTATAAAAAAGAATGATGAATTCCAGGCTGTTTTCCAAAAAGGACAATCGAATGCCAATCGCCAGTTTGTTGTATACAAATTAGATAAAGAAAAACAGCCGCATTTTCGCATTGGTCTTTCTGTTAGTAAGAAAATAGGAAATGCAGTAGTTCGTAATCGAATTAAGCGTATGATTCGCCAATCGATTATAGAATTAAAAGATGAGATAGATTCTGGAAAAGATTTTGTTATAATAGCAAGGAAGCCTTGTGCAGAGATGACATATGAAGAGTTAAAGAAAAGCTTAATTCATGTCTTTAAACGCTCTGGTATGAAGAGAATAAAAAAGTAGCGTAAGGAAATGAATTACACTATATACATACCGAAACAAGGAGGAGCAAGCTTTGAAAAAGAAAATAGGTTTATTAGCCATGGTTATTATGTTAATGGCAATCGCTACCGGCTGTAGTGAAACAAATCAGCCGATTACACCGAAAAGCACTGGGATTTGGAATGAATATTTCGTATACCCGCTTTCTCAGTTAATCACGTATTTTGCAAATTTATTTGGTAGTAATTATGGTTTAGCAATCGTTGTTACAACTCTTATCATTCGTTTTGCATTATTACCATTAATGATTAAACAAACGAAGAGTACGAAAGCAATGCAGGCGTTACAACCAGAAATGGTGAAATTAAAAGAGAAGTACAGCTCAAAAGATCAAGCAACACAACAAAAATTACAACAAGAAATGATGCAGTTGTATCAAAAAAATGGTGTAAATCCATTAGCAGGATGTTTACCAATATTTGTTCAGATGCCTATCCTATTCGCTTTTTATCATGCGATTATGAGAACGGCAGAAATTAGTAAACATACATTTTTATGGTTTGATTTAGGACAAGCAGATCCTTACTATATCCTTCCAATCGTTGCGGCTATTACGACTTTTATTCAGCAAAAGCTTGCAATGGCAGGAACGGCTGGGCAAAATCCGCAAATGGCAATGATGATTTGGCTTATGCCAATTATGATCTTAGTCTTTGCAATTAACTTCCCAGCAGCACTATCATTGTACTGGGTAGTTGGTAATATCTTTGGTATCGCTCAAATGTATATGATCAAAGGGCCTGAAATTAAGGCTAGTAAGGCAGGAGGATCAAGCAAGTGAGTATAATTACTGCTAAAGGACAAACAGTCGAGCTGGCAGTACAAGATGCTTTAAGACAATTAAATGTTTCGAAAGATCGAGTAGATATAAATATTATCGATGAGGGTAAGAGGGGATTCCTAGGTTTATTTGGGAATCGCCTCGCTGTAGTAGAAGTTGTATTGAAAAAAGATCCAATCCAAGAATGTGAAGAGTATTTAAAAAATGTTGTTCAAAATATGGGTGTGGAAGTTGAGATTAGAAAAATTGTAAAAGGACGCGAAGTTGAATTTACAATTTTTGGTGAAAATATTGGTGTTTTAATTGGTAAAAGAGGTAATACATTGAACTCCTTACAGTATTTAACAAAACTTGTTGCGAATCGTAATACAAAGCAATATATTGGTATTACACTGGATGCTGAAAACTATCGTAGTAAAAGAAAAACTACGTTAGAATCTCTTTCTTATCGATTGGCAAAACAAGTAGTGAGTACGAAAAAAAGAGTTGTTCTAGAACCAATGCCTTCTTTTGAACGAAAAATTATTCACCAAGCATTATCTAATCATCAAAATATCATTACAACTTCTGAAGGGAAAGAACCACATCGGTATGTTGTAATATCTTCCAAGTGACCGGTTACTCAATTGAGTGCCGGTTTTTTTGAGGAGAAAATAAATGTGGATAACTAAAAAACACTAGATTTATCCACTGTGAATAAGTTTAGTGTTTTTTACATAAGGACATAATAAAATGAGTTATTATTCTTTTGTAGATAGGTTCGTTATGGTATCCTAATAATTTAGTGACGGAAAAAATTCATGTTGAAATAGAGATAAATAAGCAAGTGAGGTGAAAGGACATGGAATTTGATACAATTGCCGCAATTTCCACAGCACTTGGGGAAGGTGCAATTGCCATTGTTCGAGTAAGTGGGGATGATGCGATTGAGAAAGTCGATCGTATTTTTAAAGGGAAGGATTTAACACAGGTTTCTTCTCATACAATTCATTATGGTCATATTGTCGATTTAGATACAAATCAAGTTATTGAAGAAGTTATGGTATCCATTATGCGCGCACCAAGGACTTTTACGCGTGAAAATATAGTAGAAATTAACTGTCATGGTGGGCTTGTTTCGGTAAATAAAGTATTACAGCTTATTTTAGCACAAGGAGTACGACTGGCAGAGCCTGGTGAATTTACAAAACGTGCTTTTTTAAATGGACGTATTGATTTGTCACAAGCAGAAGCTGTTATGGACTTAATCCGCGCGAAAACAGATCGTGCTATGAATGTAGCGATTAACCAAATGGAAGGACGATTATCTAAATTAATCGGCCATCTGCGTCAAGAAATATTAGAAACATTAGCTCATATTGAGGTGAATATAGATTACCCAGAATATGATGATGTAGAAGAGATGACACATAATATTTTAATTGAGAAAGCTACACATGTCCGTGCTGAAATTGCAAAGATATTAGAAACATCGAAGCAAGGAAAGATTTTACGTGAAGGCATTTCTACCGCGATTATCGGTAGACCTAACGTTGGGAAATCATCGCTATTAAATAGTCTTGTTCAGGAGAAAAAGGCAATTGTAACTGATATTGCAGGAACAACTCGTGATGTTATTGAAGAGTACGTTAATGTGCGTGGTGTACCACTTAAACTTATAGATACAGCCGGAATTCGTGAAACGGAAGATATTGTTGAACGAATTGGTGTAGAGCGTTCGAAGGAAATGATGAGCCAAGCAGACTTAGTGTTAATTGTAGTGAACTATAGCGAGGCTTTAACAAATGAAGATGAGGATCTATTCCGTGCCGTACAAGGAAAAGATTTCATTGTCATTGTAAATAAGACAGATTTACCGCAAGAAATTGATATGGAACGTGTTACAGATTTAGCGGTAGGCAATCGTGTTATTACAACATCTTTAATTGAGGAGCAAGGAATAGATGAGCTTGAAAAGGCAATAGCTGATTTATTCTTTGAAGGAACAATTGATTCTGCGGATATGACATACGTGTCTAATGCGAGACATATCGGATTGTTAACACAAGCAGGAAGAACAATTAATGATGCAATTGAAGCGATAGAAAATGGTGTTCCGATTGATATGGTTCAAATTGATTTAACAAGAGCGTGGGAAATACTTGGTGAAATTACTGGTGATACTGTCCATGAAAGCTTAATTGACCAATTGTTCTCTCAATTTTGTTTAGGAAAATAAAGTAAAACTTTAATCAGAGATGATTTAGTAAGATAGAGGTTATTAGGAGGAATAAACAATGGGATACAATGCCGGTTCATATGATGTCATAGTAATCGGTGCAGGTCATGCAGGATGTGAAGCTGGTCTTGCGGCAGCACGAATGGGCTCAAAAACATTAATGTTAACAATTAACTTAGATATGGTAGCGTTCATGCCATGTAACCCTTCTGTTGGTGGACCAGCAAAAGGGATTGTTGTTCGTGAAATTGATGCATTAGGCGGAGAAATGGGACGCAATATTGATAAAACACATATTCAAATGCGTATGTTAAATACGGGTAAAGGACCAGCTGTACGTGCGCTTCGTGCACAAGCTGATAAATTCTCTTACCAGCATGAGTTAAAGAAAACAATTGAAGAAACACCAAACTTAACGTTGTTTCAAGGTCTGGTAGAGCGTTTAATTGTTGAAGATGGTGTATGTAAAGGGGTAATTACGCAAGCTGGTGCCGAATACACAGCGAAAACAGTTGTAATTACAACGGGAACATTTTTACGTGGTGAGATTATTATGGGAGATTTAAAATATTCAAGTGGTCCAAATAATCAGCAACCATCTATTACGTTATCTGAACACTTAGAGGAACTTGGTTTTGATCTTGTTAGATTTAAAACAGGTACACCTCCGCGTGTAAACAGTAATACGATTGATTATAGTAAAACAGAAATTCAACCAGGTGATGATAAGCCACGTGCTTTCTCTTTTGAAACGACAAAATTCATTATGGATCAAATTCCATGTTGGTTAACGTATACAAGTACAGAAACACATCGTTTAATAGATGAAAACTTACATCGCTCAGCTATGTATTCTGGTATGATTAAAGGAACAGGGCCTAGATATTGCCCTTCAATTGAAGACAAGGTAGTAAGATTTAATGATAAACCACGTCATCAAATTTTCTTAGAGCCAGAAGGACGTAATACGCAAGAAGTATATGTACAAGGCTTATCGACGAGTTTACCAGAAGATGTACAGCGTGCAATGCTTAGAACAATTCCTGGCCTGGAAAATGTTGAAATGATGCGTACGGGTTATGCAATTGAATATGATGCAATTGTACCAACTCAACTATGGCCAACACTTGAAACGAAAAAAATTAAAAATTTATATACAGCAGGACAAATTAATGGAACTTCTGGTTACGAAGAAGCGGCAGGACAAGGGCTTATGGCTGGAATTAATGCAGCGTGTCGTTCTTTAGGTAAAAAAGAAGTTATTTTAGGTCGCGCTGATGCATATATTGGTGTCTTAATTGATGATCTTGTAACAAAAGGCACAAATGAACCATACCGTTTATTAACGTCTCGTGCAGAATATCGTTTATTATTACGCCATGATAATGCAGATCTTCGTCTAACTGAGGTTGGGCGTGAAATTGGTTTAATTAAAGAAGATCGTTATGAGAGATTTACAAATAAAAAACTACAAATTGAACAGGAAAAGGAACGGTTAGAGAGTATTTTTATTAAACCGCGTCCTGAAGTTCAAGAATTAATTCGTAGTATTGGTGGAAGCGAATTGAAAGATGGAATACGTGCAAGTGACTTATTACGTCGTCCAGAGATGACATATGAGCATATTCATCTTTTAGTACCAAGTGAATTAGAATTAAATGATGAAATTACAGAACAAGTTGAAATTCAGATTAAGTATGAAGGATATATCGAGAAATCTTTACAGCAAGTAGAACGTATGAAGAAAATGGAAAACAAAAAAATCCCTGTGGATATTGATTATGATGCGATTTCTAGCCTTGCCACAGAAGCGAGACAGAAATTGAAAGATGTTCGTCCACTTTCGATGGGGCAAGCTTCACGTATTTCTGGCGTAAATCCAGCTGATGTTTCTATTTTGCTTATTTACATTGAACAAGGAAAAATTGCACGAGTATCGAACCAATAACATAGTAAGGAGATATTGCTAGATGAACATAGAACAATTTCAATCTATGCTAGAAGAGAAGGGTATTTCCCTCTCTTCTAGACAGTTAGAGCAGTTCGAAATCTATTTTGAAACGTTAGTAGAGTGGAATGAAAAAATGAACTTAACGGCTATTACGGAGAAAGAGGAAGTATACTTAAAACACTTTTTTGATTCTGTTACAGCGGCTTTTTATTATGATTTTTCGAAACCATTTTCTATTTGTGATGTTGGAGCAGGAGCTGGCTTCCCAAGTATCCCTTTAAAAATCTGTTTCCCGCACTTAAAAGTAACAATTGTAGATTCATTACAAAAACGTATTAATTTCTTAAATCACTTAGCGCAAAAGTTAGAATTAAGTGATGTTGCATTTTGTCATGATCGTGCTGAAACATTTGGGAAAAAAGAAGGTGTACGTGAAGCATACGATATTGTAATGGCACGTGCAGTTGCACGTCTTTCTGTATTAAGTGAGCTATGTTTACCACTTGTAAAAGTAGGGGGAACATTCATTGCAATGAAAGGTGCAGCGGCGAACGAAGAAATCGAAAATGGCAAATATGCTTTAGAGGTACTTGGCGGAGAATTGAAAGAAATGTCTACGTTCCAATTACCGTTTGAAGAAAGTGAGCGTAATATTTTATTAATCGAGAAAAAGCGCAAGACACCAAAGAAATATCCACGCAAACCGGGAACGCCCAATAAATTACCTATTGAAAAATAAATCTTATTAGACGTAAGATTAAATTATATAAATGAAAACGTAAATGTTTCATAGGAAACATTTTATGTAGAACAGTCAATAGGCCTAAAAGGTGGTGGAATATGTATGAAAAATACGTTTTCTCGTTTATTTGGCTTTGGAGATAAAGAGAGCGAATTCGAATTACAAGACGAAAGCCATGAAGAAATAGCTAAAAAGGTATATGAAGAAATACAGGAAATTCCGATAGTAAACATTACCCCTAACCGTTATCAACCACGAACAGTTTTTGACGATGCACGTATTGAGGAGCTAGCATTAACGATTCGTACACATGGGCTTATCCAGCCGATTGTTGTGAGACAGTATGAGGATGATAAGTACGAGATTATTGCCGGGGAAAGGCGTTTCCGCGCAGCAACAAAGTTAGGGTGGGAAAAAGTTCCTGCAATAATAAAGAATTTAAATGATACTGAGACAGCTTCTGTAGCGTTAATTGAAAATTTGCAGCGTGAGGAATTAACAGCAATTGAGGAAGCTGTGGCATATCAAAAGCTGATTGAGTTACATAATTTAACACAAGAAGCATTGGCACAACGACTTGGAAAAGGACAATCGACAGTCGCAAATAAATTGCGATTATTAAAATTGCCTGAAGAAATCAAAAGTGCATTATTAGAAAAAAGTATTACAGAACGGCATGCTCGCGCCCTTATTCCTTTGAAAAATGAGGAATTACAACTGAAGGTTTTACAAGAGATTGTGGAGAAGCAATTGAATGTAAAGCAAACAGAAGAACGAATTGCAAAGTTACTAGAAGAAGTAAAACCAAAGCGCAAAGCGAAGCAAAAAGCAGTAAGTCGAGATGCAAGAATTGCTATGAACACAATTAGACAATCATTACAAATGGTTGTTAACAGTGGTTTGAATGTTAATTCTGCGGAAGAAGAGTTTGATGAATACTATCAAATTACGATTAAAATTCCGAAGAAAAAATAATTACGTGCTAGAGACCTTATCCTATTGGAGAGGTCTCTTTTACTATATTTTCTTGTTAAAGCAAGAAGGAGTTTGGAAATAAATTTTGAAGTTTAATAAGGACGTAAAAGAAAAACTTTTATTTCATGTTACAATAAAAGTAATTGTTTCTAGAATAAGAAAGGTTGAAAGTAGGTGACATCGTGGGAAAAATCATTGCTATCGCTAATCAAAAAGGCGGTGTTGGAAAAACAACAACATCCGTTAATTTAGGGGCTGGATTGGCACAAGTAGGAAAAAAAGTCCTTCTCGTAGATATTGATGCTCAAGGAAATGCAACGACTGGTGTAGGAATTGAAAAGTCTGAATTAGATCAATGTATTTATAATGTTCTTGTGGAAGATGCAGATGTTCAAGGCGCTATACGGAAAACCGCAACTGAAAACTTAGATGTTCTACCCGCTACAATTCAATTGGCTGGTGCTGAAATTGAATTGGTACCAACCATTTCCCGGGAAGTACGCTTGCAAAGAGCATTACAGCCAATTCGTGATGAATATGAGTATATTATTATTGACTGTCCCCCATCCTTAGGATTATTAACGATTAATGCATTAACAGCAGCAGATTCTGTTATTATTCCTGTACAGTGTGAATATTACGCGCTGGAAGGGTTAAGTCAGCTATTAAATACAGTTCGACTTGTGCAAAAGCATTTAAATAAAAATTTAGCAATTCAAGGTGTATTGTTAACGATGTTGGATGCTCGTACAAATTTAGGAATTCAAGTTATAGATGAAGTGAAAAAATACTTTAGGGATAAAGTATATCGTTCGATTATTCCTCGTAATGTTCGCTTAAGTGAGGCACCAAGTCATGGAAAACCAATTATGCAGTATGACGCTAAATCAAGAGGAGCAGAAGTATATTTAGATTTAGCAGAGGAAGTGATTGCAGGTGGCTAAGGGATTAGGAAGAGGAATCAATGTGTTTTTTCCAGATTTAGATGTGAAAGAAGAAGAAACGATTCAGGAGATTATAGTAACTGAATTAAGGCCGAATCCATATCAACCACGTAAACATTTCAATAAAGAAGCGATTCAGGAATTAGCGGCTTCTATTAAAGAGCACGGTATATTGCAACCGTTAATTGCTCGAAAGAGTATTAAAGGATATGAAATAGTTGCAGGTGAAAGAAGATATCGTGCTGCTAAAGAGGCCGGACTTGAGAAAGTGCCTGCTGTCGTAAGGCAATTAAATGAGCAGCAAATGATGGAATTTGCTTTGCTTGAAAACTTACAACGAGAAGATTTAAATCCTATGGAAGAGGCAATGGCATATCAGATGTTAATGAACGAGCTAAATGTAACACAAGAACAATTAGCAAAACGTCTTGGTAAAAGCAGGCCTTATATCGCAAATTATACTCGATTGTTAAGCCTCCCTTCATTCGTTCAAGATATGATTGCAAACGGTCAGCTTTCAATGGCTCATGGAAGAACTTTACTTACAATAAAAGATGAAGAACAGTTGAAATCTTTATTGAAGCGAATTGAAAAAGAAGGACTGAATGTTCGCCAATTGGAACAAATTGTCCAGGAAATTAATCAACGTGTTTCACGTGAAACACAACAAGTGAAAAAAGAAAGAAATATATTTTTTGTAGAGCGTGAAACATTTTTAAGAGAAAAGTTTGGTACGGATGTAAAGATCAAAGAAACGAAAAAAGAAAAAGGTAAAATCGAAATCGAATTTTTTAATAAAGAAGACTTAAATCGAATTTTAGAATTATTATCAAAGGGAAATTAAAAAGCAAACCATCTTATTGTTTATAGATGGTTTGCTTTTTTTAATGCAGATAATTTTTGGTCTGTTTCTTTTATACTTTGTGCAATTACATCAGCCATCTTCATGACTAAACTTAGTCTTGTATTTTGAAGTACGAAAAACTCCATGAAACCATTTAAATTTACGATGCCATGAATATGCAAATCACCAATTTCAGGTAATTTCTTATTCATCGCAGCTCCAGGTTTACTGGGGCCCTTTCCGGTAGTTATAGAACCGATACTTTGAGATTTTCCTAAACATGCATCAACAGCAATAATAAATGAAGCAGGATTTTCTTTCTGTATATTCTGAATTTTCTCTTCTAAGTTTAGTGCATGTATTGGTTCGTCTAGTGTGCCGAACACTTGAAGGTTTTTGATTTCAATTTGTTCTAGTTTAGTACCAACTAATGGACCAAGTGCATCACCGGTGGATCGGTCTGTTCCGATACAAACGAGAATGAGTGGCATATTAGTCTTAATGGGAATATGGGAAAGCAAGAAATTACTGATTGTCTCGGAGGCTTCTAAGTCATGATGCATAACATTTTGAGTTTCTTTTTCAAAAAAAGGTAAGCGAAAACTTCTAATATTCATGAAGCACCCATCCTTTTAATAAATTTTCACAATATGTTATATAGTGTGTGAAATGGAAAATTATAAGTGCATACTTTTTGCAAACTGTGAATGAAAACAGAAATAATAGTACTAGTATATATATATTCGTTTCATTTTATACCTGAATGGAAGTTAACAAATGGAATTAAAGTCATAAATTTTTTTCAGAAATCAGAGAGAGTTCTGATACAATAATAAGGATAACTAAAAAGAAATTTTAGCTGGAGAGGTAGAGGGACATGGATGTAGCGTTGAAATGGTTCGAGTCCATTGATTGGACGAATATAGGTGTGAAATCACTAAAAATAATCGTTATTTTAATACTTGGTGCAATCGTTGTGCGAGTTGCGAGGGCAATTGTACGAAATGCGTTTCGTATGGGAAGCCGTTCGCCGATTCAAATTTCAGAACGTCGTACAGTTACGGTAGCGAAGTTGCTTGAAAATATTGTGGCATACGTTGTTATGTTCATTATGTTAATTGCAATTTTAGGCGTGTTTGATATTAATGCGTCAGGTCTATTAGCCGGTGCTGGGGTAATTGGTTTAGCAGTCGGTTTTGGTGCACAAAGTTTAGTTAAAGATGTTATTACAGGATTATTTATTTTGTTAGAGGATCAATTTTCAGTAGGTGATTATGTAAGAATAGGTCAATTTGAAGGAACTGTTTTGGAAATTGGACTACGTACAACGAAGATGAAAAGCTGGACAGGTGAAATTCATATAATACCAAATGGTAGTATTGTACAAGTAACGAACTTTTCCGTTAGTAATAGTGTAGCATTTGTTGATGTATCTATTTCTTATGAAAGTGATATAGTACGAGCGGAGCAAGTTATTGAAGATTTATTAGTGGAATTACCAGAAAAATATGAGAAAATGGTAACAACACCTCAATTGCTAGGTGTTCAAACACTGGCAGCGTCTGAAGTTGTATTACGTGTTATTGCTGAAGTTGAGCCGATGCAGCATGCAGTTATTGCGAGGGCTCTTCGCAAAGAGATTAAAAATCGTCTTGATTTACATGGGATTGAAATTCCATACCCACGTATGGTTTTATATAGTCGCGAAGAATTAGTTAGTGAAAAAGCAATTTAATAGTGGGAGGGATTTAGAGAATGGAGCAAAAGCAATATAACTTGTACGATGTTGTGGAAATGAAGAAAGCCCATCCATGTGGTGAAAATCGCTGGAAGATTATTCGTATGGGAATGGATATCCGCGTTAAGTGCGAGGGGTGTGACCATTCGGTAATGATTCCTCGAAGAGAGTTTGATCGCAAGGTAAAAAAAATACTTGTGAAGCATGAAGAATAGTGAAAAAGCAACAGCTGCAGTAGACAGCCGTTGCTTTTTTTCATTTGGTGGAAACTTGTCATTTTTTTCGTTACTATCTATAATGATGAAAGATTGAGACATAGGAGTGAAAAATATGGGATTAACGGCTGGGATTGTTGGATTACCTAACGTAGGGAAGTCCACTTTATTTAATGCAATTACACAAGCAGGAGCAGAATCTGCGAACTATCCATTCTGTACAATCGATCCAAACGTAGGGATTGTAGAAGTACCAGATGAGCGTTTAAATAAATTAACGGAATTGGTAGAACCGAAAAAAACTGTTCCGACTGTATTTGAATTTACTGATATCGCAGGTATCGTAAAAGGTGCAAGTAAAGGTGAAGGGTTAGGGAATAAATTCTTATCTCACATTCGTCAAGTAGATGCAATTTGCCAAGTTGTTCGTTGTTTTGAAGATGAAAATATTACGCACGTTTCAGGAAAAGTAGATCCAATTGATGACATTGAAACAATCAACTTAGAGCTAATCTTAGCGGATTTGGAATCTGTTGATAAACGTATCGAACGAGTTGCGAAGTTAGCAAGACAAAAAGATAAAGAAGCTGTATATGAGCATGAAATTTTAGTTCGTTTAAAAGAAGCTTTTGAAGAGGGAAAACCAGCTCGTACTGTTGAATTTACAGAAGAGCAAATGAAGATTGTTAAAGGCCTTCATTTACTTACAACGAAAGAAATGCTGTACGTAGCAAACGTAAGTGAAGATGATATTATGGATCCTTCTGACAATAAATATGTACAAATGGTAAAAGAATTTGCAACAAATGAAAATTCACAAGTAATTGTTGTATGTGCAAAAATCGAATCAGAAATTGCTGAGTTAGATGAGGAAGAGAAGAAAGTATTTCTTGAAGAACTAGGTATTGAAGAATCTGGTTTAGATCAATTAATTCGTGCTGCATATGACTTATTAGGACTTGCTACTTACTTCACAGCTGGTGTGCAAGAAGTACGTGCATGGACGTTTAAACAAGGTATGAAAGCACCACAATGTGCTGGTGTTATTCATACGGACTTTGAACGTGGATTTATTCGTGCGGAAACAGTTTCTTATACTGATTTAATGACAAATGGCTCTATGACAGCTGCAAAAGAAGCTGGTAAAGTACGTTTAGAAGGAAAAGAGTATATCGTAAAAGACGGAGATGTTATGCACTTCCGCTTTAACGTTTAATTTAATATTTCCTAGGAAAAATAAAGATATAGACTTGGCAAATATATTATATGTTTGCCAAGTTTTTTACGTATTGGTGAGTTGATTCATATAACTTACTATGATATAATCTAAACTCGTGAGTAATTACTATAAATTAATTGCTCCTTGCCCATTATGGGCCGTTTAGACCAAAAGGAGGTGAAAGTGTAATGAGAAAGTACGAAATTATGTACATCATTCGTCCTGGCGTTGAAGAAGAAGCTCAAAAAGCTTTAGTTGAACGTTTCGCAGGTGTTTTAACAAACAATGGTGCAGAAATCATTAACACAAAAGAGTGGGGTAAGCGTCGTTTAGCTTACGAAATCAACGACTTACGTGAAGGTTTCTACATGATCTTAAAGGTGAACTCTAATTCAGAAGCGATTAACGAATTCGACCGTTTAGCTAAGATCAACGAAGATATCCTTCGTCATATCGTTGTTAAAGAAGAAGAAAAATAATTAAGATATATAGGGAGAGTGGTTCGATTGATGAATCGTGTTATCCTCGTTGGTCGTTTAACTAAGGACCCTGACTTACGTTACACGCCCAATGGTGTTGCAGTAGCTACTTTTACGTTAGCTGTGAATCGCGCATTTGCGAATCAACAAGGTGAGCGTGAAGCTGACTTTATTAATTGTGTAATATGGCGTAAACAAGCAGAAAACGTGGCAAATTATTTGAAAAAAGGTAGCTTAGCAGGCGTAGACGGACGTCTTCAAACTCGTACTTACGATGGACAAGATGGTAAACGTGTATATGTAACAGAAGTTCTTGCGGAGAGCGTACAATTTTTAGAGCCGCGTAATGGCGGTGGGGAGCAACGTGGGTCATTCAATCAGCAACCATCAGGAGCTGGTTTCGGTAACCAAAGCTCTAACCCATTTGGTCAATCTAGTAATCCGGGTAACTCGGGTAACTCAGGTAACTCAGGTAACACTGGATTTACGAAGAATGACGATCCATTTTCGAATGTTGGTCAACCGATTGACATTTCGGACGACGATTTACCATTTTAATGGTATGAATCGGATATTTTTAACAAAGAATGGAGGGAATAGACATGGCAGGACGCAAAGGTGGACGTGCGAAACGTCGTAAGGTGTGTTTCTTCACATCTAACGGCATCACTCGCATTGACTATAAAGATGTTGATTTATTAAAACGTTTCGTTTCTGAGCGCGGTAAAATTTTACCACGTCGTGTAACAGGAACAAGCGCGAAATACCAACGCAAACTTACAGTTGCAATTAAACGTGCTCGTCAAATGGCACTTTTACCATATGTTGGTGAATAATAGCGTATGAAATGCACAGTAGAGTCGGACTCTACTGTGCATTTTGCTATGCTTTTCTTTTTTGAGAGAGAGGTTGAATGATGAAAAACACGAGATTTATTACTGAGGGTGCAGCGTTGTTGGCTATATATGCAATTTTGTTGCTTATATCTATGTATGTTCCGATTTTAGGTACAATGGTAACGTTTGTGTTGCCGTTACCATTTATATTATTAACAGTAAGACATAAACTATCTAATATACTCGTTATTTTTGTAGCGGCACTTTTTATTACAGTTATTGTGAGTCAGCCGATTAGTCTCATAAAGACAGTGATGTTTGGATTAATAGGTGTTGTATTAGGGTATATGTATAAAAAAGGGAAAAAACCAGTGGAGATATTGATAGCTGGAACGCTTGCATATTTAATTGGTATGATGCTCATTTATGTTGGAAGTATAAAATTTTTCAACATAGATTTAATGAAGCAAATGCAAAATATATTTAGTGAAAGTATGGCGCAAAGTGAAAAGATAGCAACTGCTGCTGGTATGCCAGTTAGTAAGGAACAAAAAGAGTTATTTGCACAAATGAATGATATATTACAGACGTTATTTCCAAGTATACTTGTACTAGTTTCTGTATGTTTTTCTTGGATCACAGTGCTAATATCAGGTAGTGTTTTGAGAAAGTTAAAGCACGAGGTTACACCTTGGCCTAAATTTAAAGATATACAATTGCCAAAGAGTATTGTCTGGTATTACGTCATATTTATTTTGTTAGCAACTTTTATAAAAGTAGAACCAACATCATATTTACATATGG
Organism: Bacillus sp. S4; assembly: GCF_040838205.1. Lineage (NCBI taxonomy): Bacteria > Bacillati > Bacillota > Bacilli > Caryophanales > Bacillaceae > Bacillus > Bacillus sp. S4. The sequence continues at coordinate 19,316 of NZ_JBFPJI010000010.1, read as the reverse complement.
TATTTTCTAACCTATATGTAATCTTTGCTTTGCTGCTCGTATTGCAAGGATTAACGTTTATCACCTTTTTAGCACACAGAAAAGGTTTTACGAGGGGTATTCCTATTATTAGTTTTATTGTATGTATGTTTATTCCAATGCTGTTTCCTCTTGTGACAATCTTAGGTATAATTGATTTAGGGATTTCATTGCGTTCTAAAATAGGGGAATAAAATAATATTCCTTACACTATTTTAATTTGTTTAACTAACTGGAAGGTGAGTTAGTTTTACTTTATAGGAGTTGTATACATGCCTGAATTTTATAAGAAACAGTGGTTTTTATATCCTGTTTACGTATTGGCATTTTTTGTGTTGGTGCTAATCTCGATTCTCTGTTATTTCCACTTAATTATGGGGATATCTTCCTTTTTGGTTTTTAGCATCGTTTTCTTTTTAGTTATACGATTTGAACTTACCTTTCAAAGGAACTTTGAAAAGTATACGACAGATATGATTACTAGGGTAAAAAAAGTGAGTAACGAAGCATTCAACCAGATGCCAATCGGTATATTGTTATACAATAAGGAGTATGGGATTGATTGGGCAAATCCTTACTTGTCTTCATGTTTGGGGCAACACGCATTAGCTGGGTGGCATCTGTACGATGTATCAGAAACATTACTCCTTTTTATTAAAGGAGAGACTTCTGATGATATAGTATCTTTAAATAGTCGGAAGTTCCGTGTGTTTGTAAGGAAAGAAGAAAAACTAATTTATTTTTTTGATGTAACTGAGCAAACAGAGATTGAAAAAATGTATGAGGATCAGCGCACTGTTTTGGCTGTTATTTATTTAGATAATTACGATGAAGTTACACAAGGGTTAGATGATCAATTACGTACGAATATAACAAGTCTTGTGACGTCACGTCTAAATGAATGGGCCGTTAAGTATGGTGCATATTTGAAACGTGCATCTTCAGAAAGATTCTTCGTTGTACTAAATGAAAGTATTTTAGCGCAAATGGAGAAAGGGAAATTTAGTATTTTGGATCAAGTGCGTGAAGAAACATCAAAAAGGAATATACCACTTACATTAAGTGTTGGTGTTGGCTCAGGTGATTTACCTTTAGCGGAGCTTGGAGCGATGGCTCAATCTGGTTTAGACCTTGCATTAGGACGAGGAGGAGACCAAGTAGCTATTAAACAAGCAACGGGTAAAGTTAAGTTTTACGGTGGCAAGACGAATCCGGTCGAAAAGCGTACTCGTGTACGTGCTAGAGTTATTTCGCATGCATTAAAGGATTTAGTATTAGAAAGCAGTAATGTCATTATAATGGGGCATAGAGCCCCTGATATGGATGCGATTGGTGCGGCGATTGGTATTTTAAAGGTAGCTCAATTAAATGAGCGCAAAGGATATATTGTATTAGATGAAAATGATTCTGATAAAGGAATCAAGCGTTTGATGGATAAAGTGAAACAAAATGAAGAGTTATGGTCACACTTTATTACACCAGGGCAAGCGATGGAATTTGCAAATGATGATTCATTACTTGTTGTTGTTGACACGCATAAACCTTCAATGGTGATGGAGGAAAAACTGTTACATAAGATTGAAAATGTAGTAGTTATTGACCATCATCGCCGTGGAGAAGATTTCATTGAAGATCCATTACTTGTTTATATGGAACCATACGCTTCTTCAACGGCAGAGCTTGTTACAGAGTTACTTGAGTATCAACCGAAAAATTTAAAGATGACCATGTTAGAAGCAACGGCATTGTTAGCTGGTATTATTGTTGATACGAAAAGTTTTACATTCCGTACAGGCGCTCGTACCTTTGATGCCGCTTCTTATTTACGCTCGCATGGCGCAGACACTGTACTTGTACAAGAACTTTTAAAAGAAGATATGGGTCAGTATTTACGAGTTGCAAAAGCCATTAAAAATGCGTACATTTATAAAAATGGAATTGCGATTGCTAAAGTTGATGGTGATGAATATTATGACCAAGTACTTATTGCACAATCAGCAGACACATTATTGACAATGACAGGTATCATTGCATCGTTTGTTATTGCAAAACGTGGAGAAAATTTCATTGGAATTAGTGGTAGATCTTTAGGTGAATTGAATGTACAGCTAATTATGGAAAATTTAGGAGGTGGCGGGCACTTAACAAATGCAGCCACACAAATGAAAAATGTTACAGTAGATGAAGCGGAGGAGAAGCTTCAATTTGTTATTGATGACTATTTACAGGGAGGCACACAATCATGAAAGTAATTTTTCTAAAAGACGTAAAAGGTAAAGGTAAAAAAGGAGAAATAAAAAACGTACCAGACGGTTATGCAAATAATTTCTTACTAAAACAGGGGTTAGCTGCCGAAGCGACAAACAGCAGTATGAAAACTTTAGATGCTCAAAAGCGCAAAGAGGAAAAAGATGCAGCAGCAGAGCTTGAAGGTGCAAAACAATTAAAAGAAACATTAGAGAAATTAACTGTAGAATTAAAGGCGAAATCTGGAGAAGGTGGCCGTTTATTTGGTTCTATTACAAGCAAACAAATTGTAGATGCAATGCAAAAATCACACAAGATTAAACTTGATAAACGTAAATTTGAAATGGACGATGCAATCCGTGCATTAGGTTATACAAAAGTCACTGTAAAATTGCATCCGCAAGTAACAGCGGCAGTAAAAGTTCATGTTAGTGAACAATAAAAATAAATTAAGCAAGGAGGATTGCGCATGAGTGATGTACTGGCTGATCGTACCCCTCCGCATAATATAGAAGCAGAGCAGGCGGTTTTAGGGGCTATATTGATTGATCAAGATGCATTAACGTCAGCATCAGAGCTGTTGCTACCTGACTCGTTCTATCGAACGAAACATCAAAAGATTTTTGAAGTCATGCTTGGGTTGTCTGATAAGGGAGAACCAATCGACTTAGTAATAATGACATCAGCGATGGCTGATCAAGGGTTACTAGAAGAAGTTGGTGGGGTTTCTTATCTAGCAGAATTAGCAGAAGTTGTTCCAACAGCTGCTAATGTAGAATATTATGCACGCATCATCGCTGAAAAGGCACTTTTACGTCGTTTAATTCGAACGGCAACTCATATTGTATCGGATGGATACGAGCGAGAAGATGATGTGGATGGCCTTTTAAATGAGGCTGAGAAAAAAATATTAGAAGTATCACATCAAACAAATGCAAAAGCATTCCAAAACATTAAAGATGTTCTTGTAGATGCTTATGATAAAATTGAACTTTTGCATAATCAAAAAGGTGAAGTTACTGGGATACCAACTGGATTTACTGAATTAGATAAGATGACCGCGGGTTTTCAGCGAAATGATTTAATCATCGTAGCAGCGCGTCCGTCGGTGGGGAAAACTGCATTTTCATTAAATATCGCACAAAACGTAGCGACGAAAACTGATGAAAATGTAGCGATTTTTAGTTTGGAGATGGGCTCTGATCAGCTTGTTATGCGTATGCTTTGTGCAGAAGGAAATATTGATGCGCAAAGACTTCGTACCGGTTCATTAACTTCTGATGATTGGGCGAAATTAACAATGGCGATGGGTAGCCTTTCTAATGCTGGTATATATATTGATGATACACCAGGGATTAAAGTAAATGAGATTCGAGCAAAATGTCGTAGATTAAAGCAAGAACAAGGTCTTGGGATGGTTTTGATTGACTATTTACAGCTTATTCAAGGAAGTGGGAAATCAGGAGAAAACCGTCAGCAGGAAGTATCTGAGATTTCTCGTACATTAAAAGGGATTGCACGTGAATTGCAAGTACCTGTTATCGCCTTGTCGCAGTTATCTCGTGGTGTAGAATCTCGTCAAGATAAACGTCCGATGATGTCTGACATTCGTGAATCAGGAAGTATCGAGCAGGATGCTGACATTGTAGCCTTCCTATATCGTGAAGATTACTATGATCGTGAAACAGAAAATAAAAATACAATTGAAATTATCATTGCAAAACAACGTAATGGTCCAGTAGGTTCAGTAGAGCTTGCGTTTGTTAAGGAATTTAATAAATTCGTCAACTTAGAACGCCGCTTTGAGGATGGACATGCACCGCACGCATAAAGGCAGTATAAAAAAGAAACACATTTCTTATAATAAGATGTGTTTCTTTTTTTTTATATGAAAGATAGGGCTTTCATAAGGTGAATATGTAATTCTTACGAACGAAAACGTTTTTCGATAAAAAAATGTTCGCTTTTTGGTTGACTTCTTTTTCTGTTTTGGTACAATTATATTGTTTGAATAGATCGTTTGAAAATTGCGGAGGTGCTTTAATAATGTCTTCAGTAGTAGTTGTAGGAACACAATGGGGCGACGAAGGAAAAGGTAAAATCACTGATTTTCTTTCTGAGCATGCGGAAGTAGTTGCAAGATATCAAGGTGGAAATAACGCGGGACATACAATTGTTTTCGGCGGAGTTAAATATAAATTACACTTAATTCCATCTGGTATTTTCTATAAAGAGAAAATTTGTGTAATCGGAAATGGCTTAGTAGTAGATCCGAAAGCATTACTTGAAGAGTTAAAATACTTACACGATCGTGGTGTAAGTACTGATAATTTACGTGTAAGTAACCGTGCGCACGTTATTTTACCTTATCACTTAAAACAAGATGAGTTAGAAGAAGCGAGTAAAGGTGATAACAAGATCGGTACAACGAAAAAAGGTATCGGTCCTGCATATATGGATAAAGCTGCTCGTATTGGTATCCGTATGGCTGATCTTTTAGACCGTGAAGCATTTAAAGAGAAGCTTGAGCGCAATTTAGTGGAAAAAAATCGTTTGTTTGAAAAAATGTACGATACAGAAGGTTTCAGCGTAGAAGAAATCTTTGAAGAGTACTTCGAATACGGACAACAAATCGCACAGTATGTATGCGATACATCTGTCGTATTAAATGATGCACTAGATAACAATCATCGTGTATTATTTGAAGGTGCACAAGGTGTTATGCTTGATATTGACCACGGTACGTATCCATTCGTTACATCTTCTAACCCAATTGCTGGTGGTGTAACAGTTGGAACTGGAGTTGGTCCTGCGAAAGTTACTCGCGTTGTAGGTGTATGTAAAGCATATACAAGCCGTGTAGGTGATGGTCCATTCCCTACGGAACTTAATGATGAAATCGGTCATCAAATTCGTAAAGTTGGTCGTGAATACGGAACAACAACTGGTCGTCCGCGCCGCGTAGGTTGGTTCGATAGCGTTGTTGTAAGACATGCACGTCGTGTTAGTGGTTTAACAGACTTATCATTAAACTCTATCGATGTATTAACAGGTATCCCAACTCTTAAAATTTGTGTTGCTTACAAATACAATGGCGAAGTTATCGATGAAGTTCCAGCTAACTTAAACATTTTAGCGAAATGTGAGCCTGTATATGAAGAGCTTCCAGGTTGGACAGAAGATGTTACTGCTATGAAATCATTAGATGAACTTCCTGAAAATGCAAGAAAATACGTAGAGCGTGTTTCTGAATTAACAGGAATCCAATTATCTATGTTCTCAGTTGGACCAGATCGTAATCAAACAAATATCGTTCGTAATGTATACGAAGCTTAATTGATATAAAAAATTGATTCTTTTAAGAAAAAACTCATGTTTTCATGAGTTTTTTCTTATCTTTTATAAAAAAATAAAAAAAGGTATTGCAAAAATGAAAGATAACATGTTATGATATGTCTTGTCGTCACGAAAATATGACGTTGGTGAGTATGAGCCATTAGCTCAGTTGGTAGAGCATCTGACTTTTAATCAGAGGGTCGAAGGTTCGAATCCTTCATGGCTCACCATTTTATTTTTCGTGGCCCGTTGGTCAAGTGGTTAAGACACCGCCCTTTCACGGCGGTAACACGGGTTCGAATCCCGTACGGGTCATGTTTTTTTATGTTCATTTTTGGTCCCGTGGTGTAGTGGTTAACATGCCTGCCTGTCACGCAGGAGATCGCCGGTTCGACCCCGGTCGGGACCGCCACTTTTGTTTATACCACCATTAGTGGTTTTATATATAGTTTTGGCTCGGTAGCTCAGTCGGTAGAGCAGAGGACTGAAAATCCTCGTGTCGGCGGTTCGATTCCGTCCCGAGCCACTCTCAGGATATTAAGTGGGCCCACTTAATATCCTTTTTATTTTGTCCAGTTTTACAAAAGTGGGTAGTTATTTTACAATAGAATGAGGAGCCTCTAGCAGTTGAAGCTAGAGGTTTTTCTATAGATCGTATAGGATTCCGTGTAAAAGTGGATGATACATGAGTCTATGAGAATAGAGGAGAAATACTTAGACTAAGATTGTTGTCATATAGGAACATACTATAGAAACACCAATATGTTTGAGGATTATTGATCATATTTTTATAAGGAGGAAATAGACGATGATGGGAAAGAAAATTTTAGTAGTTGATGATGAAAAGCCGATTGCGGATATTTTGAAGTTCAACCTAGAAAAAGAAGGTTTTGAAATTGTAATGGCGCATGATGGTGATGAGGCGATTGAAAAAGCAAATGAAGAACAGCCAGATATGGTTTTATTAGATATTATGTTACCGGGAAAAGACGGTTTAGAGGTATGTCGTGAAATACGTAAAAGCTCAGAAATGCCAATTATTATGCTTACAGCAAAAGACTCTGAAATTGATAAAGTATTGGGGCTTGAGCTTGGGGCAGATGATTATGTAACGAAGCCATTTAGTACGAGGGAGTTACTTGCTCGTGTGAAAGCAAATTTACGTCGCCATCAGCAGGGTGGTGCTGCAGAGAAAGAAGAAAATACCGAAATGGTTATTGGACCAATCGTTATCAATTCGAACGCTTATAGTGTAACGAAGCGTGAAGAAAGCATTGAGCTTACACATCGTGAATTTGAATTACTACATTATTTAGCGAAGCATTTAGGTCAAGTTATGACTCGTGAACATTTATTACAAACAGTTTGGGGTTATGATTATTTTGGAGATGTACGTACAGTAGACGTAACAGTACGTCGTTTACGCGAAAAAGTTGAAGATAATCCAAGTCATCCTACTTTAATTGTAACTAGACGTGGGGTAGGGTATTACTTGCGTGACCCAGAACAGGAATAGTATATGAAGAAAGTTGGGTTTTTTCAATCTATTCATTTAAAATTTGTGCTCATATATATGCTGTTAATATTAATAGCAATGCAAGTAATTGGTGTATATTTCGTCAGGGAATTAGAAAAAAGCCTTGTAAAAGGCTTTCAAGATTCCTTAACGCAGCAAACAAACTTACTTTCTTATAACCTGAAGCAAGAGTTTGTAAAAGAACGTCCTAAAACAGAATCAGTAGATAAAGCTATTAATGATTCGATTCAAAAATTCGCATCAGATCGTAAGAGAGATATTCAAGAAGTAAGTGTAATTGATTCTACTAAAAAATTAATGGCAATTTCAGATGGGTCTAAGCAAAATAAGGTAGGACGAACGTCAGCAGATACAGCTGTACAACGGGTAATGGTACAAAAGAAACCAGAGTCAAAGATTGAGAAAGATGGACATACAGGTCATCGAGTTCAAGTTATGATTACCCCTATTCTAAAAGAGCCGGGCGGAGATGTACTTGGCGTCATTCATATTGTTGCATCTATGGAAGATGTGTATAAACAAATGAAGGACATCAACCAAATTTTCGCAACGGGGACAGTAATTGCTTTATTAGTAACAGCTGTACTTGGAATTTTATTGGCTCAAACAATTACGAGACCAATTTCAGATATGCGAAGACAAGCAATTGAAATGGCGAAAGGAAATTATTCGCGAAAAGTAAAGGTGCATAGTCACGATGAGATTGGACAATTAGCATTATCTTTTAACAATTTATCTAAAAAATTACAACAAGCTCGTTCCTCCACAGAAAGTGAAAGACGAAAATTATCATCCGTTTTATCACATATGACAGATGGAGTAATTGCTACTGATCGAAAAGGGGATATCATTTTATTAAATGATCCTGCGGAAAAGATGTTAAATGTTTCGCGTGAAACGGCGCTAGATCAATCAGTGTTAGAAGTGTTAGGAATACAAGAAGAATTTACACTTGATCATTTATATGAAGAACCTGATTCAGTTTTATTAGATTTTAGTACGAGAAATGAACCATATATTTTACGTGCTAGTTTCTCTGTTATTCAAAAAGAAACAGGGAAGGCAAATGGTTTAATTGCTGTATTATATGATGTAACAGAACAGGAGCGGATAGAACAAGAGCGCCGTGAGTTTGTTGCGAACGTATCTCATGAGTTAAGAACGCCGTTAACAACAATGCGCAGTTACTTAGAAGCACTTACTGATGGAGCATGGCAAGATCCAAATATTGCACCGCAATTTTTAACGGTTACACAAGAGGAAACGGAAAGAATGATCAGGCTTGTAAATGCATTGTTACAACTATCTAAACTAGATAGTACAGAACATCGCTTAATGAAGGAATGGGTCGACTTTACTGACTTCTTTAATAATGTTATCGATCGCTTTGAAATGTCTAAAGAGCAAAATGTAAGCTTCAAACGATCTTTCTCTAAAAAATCTCGATTTATTGATATGGATACAGACAAAATCACACAAGTTTTATATAACATTATTTCCAATGCACTAAAATATTCGCCAGAAGGTGGTACAGTAACATATCGCCTGCGTGACCGCGGGGAGTTATTAGAGATTAGTGTGAGTGATCAAGGAATGGGAATTCCGAAAGAAAATGTAGATAAAATATTTGAACGTTTTTATCGTGTAGATAAAGCGCGTTCGAGACAAATGGGTGGTACAGGTCTTGGGTTAGCTATTGCGAAAGAAATGATTGAGGCACATGGCGGCTCGATTTGGGCGAAAAGTGAGGAAGGAAAAGGGACAACTATTTATTTCACATTGCCAATGGCGACAGATGAAGAGGACGATTGGGAATGAGTATGGAAAACTTTAAAACGATAGTTCTAATTAATTTGGTTGTCATTAGTCTATTTCTTACTTTTAACTTATGGACATATGTTCCTGATTCCACTTCTATGCAAAATACAAAGTTCGTTCAAGGTAACGAAGAGATAAATCAGGTAAAGATTTCGGAGGTTGTTCGCCCATCCTCTGTCGTTATTCATAAAGAGAAAAATCATTATGTAAGCGAAAAGAAGGAAAATGTGGATTCAATCTATAAAATTCTTGAAAACGGAGAATTACATGATTTTAGGGAAATAACGGGGACAGTCCCTAAAGGTGATTTTCTGTCTTATGTACACGGAGAAGAAAAAATTGAATTTGTTTTCCCTACAAATATCCCGTTAGATACGATTAAAGATATGTTTAATATTAAAGATAAAAACATAGAAAGTAACAGAAGTTTTAATCGTATTATAATTGATCCTTCTAGAAGTACGGACCAAGAAATTAAAGTTAGCTTTGTTTCCTATGATACTCCTCATAAAATATATCAAGCAAAATTGAGCGGTGCTTATATAAAGGATATTATAAATGCTCAAAATCAACTTATAACAGTAGCAAGACCATATTTTGAATATCAAATAAATGATACAAAAAAACTTTTTTTACCAGATGGGATTACGGAATTAAGTAAGGCAGAGTATATTACAGCTAAACTAGAGGTGGATCCATTCAAAAATGCTTTATTTAGTGATCCACGTTATTTAAGTCCTATTTCTGAGAAAGAAAAGGAAACATTTACGGATGGCATCCGTTCTATGGAAATTGATAAGTTGGATGCAATGTTGAAATATAAAAATTCCGCTGTACATGGTGATAAACCTACGGATAATGCGGTGATTTTACAAAAAAGTTTTGACTTTGTAAGTGGGCATAGTGGATCCTTTAAGTCCTATCGTTTTGATTATATTAATGGGAGGAAAACTTCATTCCGTTTATATGAGGATGGTTTGCCTGTATTTAATGCCAATGGAATAGCGGAATTAAAACAAGTATGGGGTTCAGGTGAAATTATGCAGTATGAAAGACCCTTTTTTGAGTTCAGTATTACTTTGCCTAGTAAACAACAAACAACTTCTCTTGCATCAGGTCATACAGTGATGACATCACTAGAGAATAACCCGGAAATTGATAAAAAATCAATTCAGGATGTTGGTATTGGTTATAAAATGTCATTGGAACCTTCCATCAGTGATGGGAGTGGGAGAATCGCTGTCTTACAGCCGATATGGTATGTAAAATGTGAAGAAGATGGTAAGCAACAAATATATGAGTGGAGTGAGGGGGGACTAAATGGATTGGGATCGAATTAAAACCATATTTATTGTGACCTTTTTTGTTTTAGACCTCTTTCTTATTTTTCAGTTCATTCAAAAGCAAGATAGTAATCAATTAGAAATTGTGACGGAAACGAAAATCGATCAACAATTAAAAGCTGAAAAAATTACTATGGGGAATTTTCCTAAAGAACCGAAAAAAGAGTCATTTATAATGGCAAAAAATAAGGTTTTCAAAGAAGAAGATGTGCAATCTTTAAAAAATCAGACGGCGCATGTGCAAGACGAATATCAAATAGAGAGTAAATTAAAAGAGCCTTTTTTAAATACAAAATCATTGTCAAAAGATAAGTATAATGAGTTTTTGAAAAATTATGTGCTGGATGGACAAAAATATGAGTTTGGGGCAATAAAGGACTCAAAAATTTACTTCTTTCAAAAGTATAAAGATAAACCAATCTTCTACAATAATCGTGCGATGATTGTTGTAGATTTAAATGAAAAAAATGAGCTTATTTCGTATAAACAAACAATGTTAACGGATTTGAAGGAAATGGGCGAAAGCGAAAAGACGAAAGAACAAGAAATTATTACTGCGCAAACAGCTTTAGAAAATATATATTTGAAAAATAAAATTGCAGAAAATACGCACGTGAAAGAGGCGCAGATTGGATATGCGACTCTTGCGGAGTCTTCTTCTAATATACAAGTGCTTGCTCCAACATGGAACTTAAAGACAGAACAGAAAAAGGATTTTTTTGTGAATGCAATTGAAGGACAAGTTATGGAATTAGGGGAAACTCAAGTGCCGGAAGAACATAATGGAGTGAGAAAGAATGAGTATGCATTTTAGTGTACTTGCAAGTGGAAGTACAGGGAATATGTTATATGTAGGAACAGATGAAAAAAAGCTGCTCGTCGATGCAGGTTTAAGTGGTAAAGCGACAGAGGCTTTATTTAAACAAGCTGAACTGAATATAAATGACATATCAGGTATTCTTGTAACACATGAGCATAGTGACCACATTAAAGGATTAGGTGTATTGGCGCGTAAATATGATTTACCTGTTTATGCGAACGAGAAAACATGGAATGCAATGGAACATTTAATAGGTAATATCCCAACTGATCAAAAATTCATTTTCTCAGTAGGAGACGTGAAAACATTTGGAGATATTGAAGTTGAATCATTTGGTGTTTCTCATGATGCGGCGGAACCGATGTTTTATGCTTTTCATAACAATAATAGAAAGTTAGCTCTTATTACAGATACAGGCTACGTAAGTGACCGTATGAAAGGTGTTATTAAGGGAGCGAACGCTTTCGTATTTGAAAGTAATCATGATGTGGAAATGCTTCGTATGGGGCGCTATCCATGGAGCATTAAGCGACGTATTTTAAGCGACGTTGGCCACGTTTGTAATGAGGACGCTGCATTAGCGATGGCTGATGTTATTACAGACGAGACAAAACACATTTATTTAGCGCATTTAAGCTTAGATAATAACATGAAAGAATTAGCGCGTATGTCTGTATCACAAGTATTAGAAGAAAAAGGTTTTGGGGTTGGAGAATCCTTTGAAATACATGATACGGATCAAAAAATGCCTACGAAAATTCAATACGTATAATTCTTCATTTTAGTAAACAATAAAGGTGAATATAGTTGTTTTCAGGAAGATAGGTGAACAAATATGTCCTTTATTGATGAAGAAAAATATCGTATTAAACGCGCAGGGAAAAAGAAACATAAAGGTATTGTCATTTCTAGCATAGCGGGAACAATTGTAGGTGCTTCATTATTTGCATTTGGAGCTCCTTTATTTTCAAATCATGCAGGTAAGCTTCCGCAAGCTGAAGCAAGTGAAAAAAATATGGCTGAAGCTCAAAGTGGAAATGTTCCTGTTAAACAGATTAGCTTTGTAGATGCTGTTGATCGTGCTTCAGAGGCTGTTGTTGGTGTTATTAATATTCAACGAGACGATTTTTCAGAGGCTGATTCGGAGGCTGGTACAGGCTCTGGTGTGATTTATAAGAGAACAGATGGACATGCGTATATTGTAACGAATAACCACGTTGTTGCTGGGGCGAATCGTATTGAAGTGAGCTTAAGTGACGGTAAGAAAATTCCAGGTAAAGTATTAGGAACCGATGTAGTCACGGACTTAGCTGTACTAGAAATAGATGCGAAGCATGTGAAGAAAGTGATTGAAATTGGCGAATCTAATACCGTTCGTAGAGGAGAACCAGTTATTGCGATTGGAAATCCACTGGGGTTACAATTTTCCGGAACTGTCACACAAGGTATTATTTCGGCTAATGAGCGTATTGTTCCTGTAGATTTAGATCAAGATGGACATTACGATTGGCAAGTAGAAGTATTGCAAACAGATGCGGCAATTAATCCAGGTAATAGTGGTGGAGCGCTTGTAAATGTAGCGGGACAATTAATAGGTATTAACTCAATGAAAATTGCAGCAAAAGAAGTAGAAGGAATTGGACTAGCTATTCCAGTTACGAGAGCTGTTCCTATTATGAATGAACTAGAAAAGTACGGTAAAGTAAGAAGACCTTACGTTGGGATTGAACTAAGATCATTAAATGAGATTCCGAGTTACTATTGGTCAAAAACATTACACTTACCAGGTAACGTAACAGAAGGAGTCTGCATTTTAGATGTGAAAAGTCCTTCGCCAGGTACGGATGCGGGTCTTAGAGAACATGATGTTATTGTGGCGGTAGATGGAAAAGCGGTGCACGATATTATTGGGTTCCGCACGGCCTTATATAATAAAAAAATTAATGATAAAATGACTCTTACGTTTTATCGTGGTACAAAACGAGCGACAACAACGGTGAAATTAGGCATTCAAAAGTATTAAAAACAGGAGGGCCTACCTCCTGTTTTCTATTGTAGAAAAGTGAGGTGAAGAATATGAATTTACCTTGTTGTTTAGAACATGTTGAATTAGCATTAGATATCATTGTGGATGAGTGTGAAGTCGCACCGGTTATTAACAATGTGGATAACTCTAAAGAAGAGAAAAAAACATGTGAATTTTGTCAAAATGAGGCGACATATGTTGTATCGAACACAGATTCTCACACAATATGTGGGTAACATTTGTGGATATGTGGATAAGTCCTGTGGATAACGTGTTTGTAAGGTGGGGAATAGATGTGAATATCTCGATTATTTCAATCGGAAAATTAAAAGAAAAATACTTAAAACAAGGTATAGCAGAATACTTAAAACGATTATCTTCTTACGCAAAAGTAGAAGTAATTGAGTTGCCAGATGAAAAGGCACCAGAAAATTTAAGTGCAGCAGAAATGCTAATTGTAAAAGAAAAAGAAGGCATACGTATACTGGATAAAATTTCTGATGATACGCACGTCATTGCGTTAGCTATAGAAGGAAAACAAAAATCATCAGAAGAATTTGCAGCAAGTATAGATCGCCTTGCTACATATGGAAAGAGCAAAATCACATTTGTAATTGGTGGATCACTGGGGCTTAGTTCTGAAGTAATGAAGCGTTCAAACGAATCTCTTTCCTTCTCAAAGATGACATTACCACATCAATTAATGCGATTAGTATTGCTTGAGCAAGTGTATAGAGCGTTTCGTATTAATCGCGGTGAACCGTATCATAAATAAATTTTTCCTTTGTATATAAAGAGTAAAAAAGACCATTGGACAAAAACCACCGATGGTCTTTTAAACATTAATAGGTAGTACGAAGGTTTCCTAAAATAAGTATGTTTCTATTTATAAAAAAGTGTGTTGTAATATGAAGAGGAAAAAAGTATAAGTAGTCATAGAAGTGAGGAATTAAAGGTGAAGAAGTTTAAAAAGTTTTACTTGGAGATTACGAGTGTATGTAATCTTGCGTGCAGCTTTTGTCCGCCGACGGAAAGGCAGAAGCAATTCATTTCTGTGGAGGATTTTGCTAAAAGATTAGACCAAATTAAACCTCACACAGACTACATCTATTTGCACGTGAAGGGTGAGCCATTGCTCCATCCGAAAATAGATCAACTATTAGATTTAAGCCATGAAAAAGGGTTTAAAGTTAACATTACAACGAACGGAACGTTAATTAATAAGAGAAGACATAGACTGTTAAATAAGCCTGCGTTAAGACAAATGAATTTTTCACTGCACAGTTTTGATGGACACCCAGGATCGCAAGATAAAGAGGGCTATGTAAGGAGTATACTTTCTTTCATTAGAGAGGCGACAAGTCAATCGGATTTAATTGTTTCGCTAAGGTTGTGGAATTTAACTCAGGATAACAAAACGAATCTTGAAATTCAACGGAATAGAGATTTATTATCTATTATCGAAAATGAATTTGATCTTTCTTATAACATTGAAGAGAAGCTTACACCAGGAAAAGGTATAAAAATTGCAGAACGTGTATTTATTAATCAAGATTATGAATTCCAGTGGCCAGCATTACATGAAGAAGAGGATGATGGAAAAGGCTTCTGTCATGGACTTCGTAATCAGGCTGGAATCTTAGCGAACGGAACGGTTATTCCTTGCTGTTTAGATGGTGAGGGAATTATTAACCTTGGAAATATTAATAATGATTCATTCTCTAATATTATTGAAGGCGATAGAGCGCAAAATATTGTAGATGGATTTTCAAAAAGGGTTGCAGTAGAAGAACTGTGTAGAAAGTGCGGATACCGCAAAAGATTTGGAAAGTAAATATAGAATAAGCCCTCATAAAACGAGGGCTTATTTTTATTCTTGATAAGAGTGCTCTAGTTCATCAATTAAGGAACCGACGTAAGAAATAGCTTTACGGATTGCATCTGGTTTTGACATGTCTACTCCAGCGTGTTTCATTAATTCGAGTGGTTTCATCGTACCGCCTGCGCGGAGTACGTTGAGCCAGCGATCAACAGCAGGCTGTCCCTCTTCCTGAATCATTTGGGCTACAGCGGTAGATGCAGTTAGGCCTGCTGAATATGTGTAAGAATATAAGCCCATATAATAGTGAGGTTGACGCATCCATGTTAAACCAGCGCCTTCATCAATTTCTACGGAATCTCCCCAGAATGTCGAAAGGACCTTTGTTTTTATTTCAGTTAAAGTTGTAGCTGTGAGTGCTTGCCCTTCTTCTGCTAGAGCGTATACTCTTCTTTGATATTCTCCCTCAAGTAGATGGGTAACGAAGTTGTGGTAATATGTGCCGAGTAGTTGCAGAATAACCCATCTGCGCATTCTCTTATCTTCAGTAGTCGCAAGTAAATGCTGAGCTAATAGTAATTCATTCATCGTTGATGGAGCTTCAACAAAGTACATAGAAGGACGTACATTCATAATGCGCTGATTTTTATTTGCTAAATAAAAATGACCAGCATGTCCAAATTCATGAGCTAATGTGAAACACCCGCGCATCGTACCCTGCCATGTAATTAAAATATAAGGGTGAGAACCGTATGGGCTAGAGCAGAAGGCACCTGTTGATTTTCCTACGTTATCTGCAAGGTCTACCCATCTTTCTTTGAAGCCCTTTTCGATAATGGAACTATATTCATTTCCTAATACTTTTAAAGAATCTTGAATGAGTTTGCCAGCTTCTTCGTAAGTGATTGTTGGATTAAATTCAGGATCTAACGGTGCATGTAAGTCACAGAAAAGCATTTGATTAAGCCCTAATACATTCTTTTTTAAATCTGCAAAACGGCGCATATGAGGCGCTAATTCGTTATAAATAATATCTAGTTGGTTGTTATACATTTCAAGTGGAACTTTTTGAGGTTCTAAAAGCATATGGGTAACGGACTCGTACTTGCGCAAACGAGAAAGCGCCACTTGTTTTTTTACTTCAGTAGCATATGTTGTTGCAACTGTATTTTTATATCGTTTCAATGTGGAAACAAATGATGAATATGCTTTTTTACGTATATATGCGCTTGGAGAAAATTCATATTTGCTTTCGAATAATGCAAACGATACAGGCAAATCATTTCCCTGTTCATCTTGTATAGAAGGGAAATCCATATCGGCTAATTTAGTCATGCCGTAAATTTTGTAGGGTGAACTATGAACTTCGCCGAGTGCAGCAAGAGCTTCTTCTGTTTCAGGAGAGAGAGAGTGCTGCCTCTTTTTGAGTATCTCTAGTAATGATTTACGGAAAGGTTCAAGTTTTATTTCCTCAGTTAAATATTTTTCAATTATTCCCTCCTTAAATGAGAGAATTTCGTTATGAATAAAGGATAGTGCGGTATGTACATTCGTTCCTAGAGCGGAAATTTTGGAAGAGTTCGCTTGAATAACTGAATCTGTACGATCAGCGGATTCTTTTAAATTTGCATATGCGCCGAGTTTTGTTAACTTCATTAAAAGCTCTTCTTCTAAAAGTAGGCAATTTAATAAGGTAGCGGGGCTAGTGTGTAATTGTCCTTTAAATGCATCAAGTTTTTTTATATCGTCTGTTAATACACGTAATGCAGTTTCCCACTCTTTATCAGATTCGTATAAATCAGAAAGGTCCCATGTCAATTCAGTAGGGACTTCCGCGCGAATAAGGCGTTTCTCAATTACATTTTTCATTTGTTATATCCCCCTTATTATAAGTATCTAAAAACATGATACTAGAAAATTCAGTGAAATGAAAATATTTTACATTTTTATACATGAAAAAGAAGGACAAGCATTTTTTATGCTTGTCCTTCTAGTTAAATTTATAAATTAATATACTTTGTCACCGTTGAAAATAGAGTTTTTCACGACTACATAATCTACAGTACGAATTGCGTCTAATTTTGTTCCACCAGCGTAAGAGATAGAAGATTGAAGATCTTGTTCCATTTCGATTAAAGTGTCTTCTAAAGAACCTTTATGCTCAACGAACATTTTCTTACCTTCAACGTTTTTCTTCTCACCTTTTTGGAATTCAGAAGCTGAACCGAAGTACTCTTTATAAAGTTTGCCATCTTTTTCGATTGTTTCCCCTGGAGACTCTTCATGACCTGCGAATAGAGAACCGACCATAACCATAGTTGCTCCAAATCGAATTGATTTAGCTACGTCGCCATGTGTACGAATACCACCGTCAGCGATAATTGGCTTACTTGCAGCTTTTGCACACCAGCGAAGTGCAGCTAGCTGCCAACCGCCAGTTCCAAAGCCTGTTTTAATTTTAGTAATACAAACTTTACCAGGTCCAATGCCAACTTTTGTTGCATCAGCACCAGCGTTTTCTAATTCTCTTACCGCTTCTGGAGTTCCAACGTTTCCAGCGATAACGAAGCTTTCTGGTAAATGTTTTTTAATATGTTGAATCATGTTGATCACAGCGTTAGAGTGACCATGTGCGATATCGATTGTAATGTATTCAGGTGAAAGTTGCTCAGCAGCTAATTGTTGTACGAATTCGTACTCGTCTTCTTTAACACCAACGCTGATTGAAGAAATTAATCCACGTGATTGCATATCTCTAATGAATGAAATTCGTTTCTCTGGTTGAAAACGATGCATGATGTAGAAGTAATTATTTTCAGCTAAATAAGTTGCGATTCTTTCATCAATAATCGTTTGCATATTTGCAGGTACGACAGGTAATTTAAATTTATGTTTTCCTAAAGTGACAGTTGTATCACATTCGGATCGGCTATTTACAATACATTTTGCAGGAATTAATTGAATATCTTCATAGTCAAATACGTTTTCCATCATTTACACCCCTAAAATACGAATATTTTATTTAGTTTCTTTGAAAATGTTCGTCCAAAAGATAATTTACATTATTTTCACTAATAAGTCAAAGGTTTTAATGTTTATATTAAAAAATTAAGTTTATTTAGGTTTGTTATAGGTTGATATCGTCACAATTTGTTTTAATATATCGGAATTTAATATAAAATTATGTGTGGTAAATAAAAAATTAAATATGTAAATTTAGGAGGGGTGTTAATGAACCGATTAGTGTATATGGATTGGTTGCGTGTATTAGCGACAATTGCAGTCGTTACAATTCATGTTGCTGCTGGCTATGTTTCCATGTTAGATGCAAATAACGTGTCGCGCTGGATGGCTGGTAACCTTTTTGAATCAATTTCACGTGCCAGTGTTCCAATTTTTGTGATGATTAGTGGTGCTTTATTATTAAAGGGAACGAAAGACATTTCTATTGGTGATTTTATACGGAAGCGTGCAAGTAAGGTAATTATACCTTTTGTAGCTTGGAGTGCTTTATTTTACTTATACGGGGCTTATGCGGGATATTTCCCACGTTCGATAAAGCAGGGGATAAAGTATTTTCTAACAGATAGTATTGGTGGACATTTATGGTTCATGTACATGATTGTAGGGATATACTTAATTACACCTTTACTGAAAATTTTTGTGAAGAATGCTCAAAAGAGGGAGATAGAGTATTTTTTAATTTTATGGATATATGCATCTGTTGTGGTTAATTTAGCAAAATATTATTACCCTATTAACTTTAATATTGAATTATTTTATGTTACGAATTATGTAGGATATTTTCTACTTGGTTATTATTTATCAAATTATGATATTGTTAAAAAATGGAGGACTATCGCTTACGTCGGAGGAATCGTAGGATTTAGTACTACATTCTTTATTACATATTACTATACAGTCCAAGCAAATGGACAATTGGACCAGTTTTGGTATGGATACTTTGCTCCAGGTGTTGTACTTATGACAATTGGCTTATTTATATTCTTTAAATATTATTTCCAAAATTCGGAAAGGGAATTACCATTTTTATTACGCGGTATAAATCAAACGAGCCTTGGTATTTATATCCTTCACTTTTTCTTATTAAATAACTATCTGTACAGGGTCTTTCCAAAGGTAAATGAACATGTACATGCAATCTTGGCGATACCTATTAATGTGATGATTACAATTGTCCTTAGTATGTTAATCACTTTAGTGTTGCAAAGAATACCGGTTGTAAAAAAATTAGTCCCATAAAGTGAAACTTTAATCAGTGGGGGTTTTGTTCATCCCCCCACTGATTATTAGCCTTCACCAATCGGGCGTTTACTGCCCACAAATAGCGG
>NZ_JBFPJI010000174.1:0-6757 GCF_040838205.1 Bacillus sp. S4 | reverse complement strand
ATATTTATATGTATACGGCTTACAACGTACAACATGATACGTGTTCCTTGTAACGGAGGACGACCGGTAAGAACTTACTTCAGCATTCGGTTCTACTTCTCGGAGATGATTTTCGGTTACGAACTGAGCATTGGCTTTCAGCAAAATACCAACTCTCTGGGGAACAGCCCTGTAACGTACTCGTTCTCGTCAATGAATTTTTATTTAAGTATTCTGACAATATTTTCACATGTTTTTTTTAGAAAGTCAACATATTTTTTGGGAAATATACTTTCCTGTAGAAATATAGCTGAGAATATGAGGTTTAATGCTGTTTGTAAAAATGCTGTAAAACATTATAGAGAATTGTAAAGTTTATGGAGAAAATCGATATTTATAGGAGTAAGGGAGGAATTATTTGAATTTACAGAGAATAATACAACAATCCACTTGCTGGAAAGAACAAACCAAAAGAGGTGACTGAAATGCTTGCGATGGGAGTATTATTTGGCATTATTGCTATAATTGGTTTTATGTGGTTATATTATTCGCGTTCGTTTAAACAAGCAGAAGTTTTACTCTTTCAAAAAGGTAGTTTGTTGACAAATCAGTCTAGATATTTAGTATGTCCGAAGTGTGGAAGTGCGCAGGCCAGGAGTGGAGGATATCAAGAGTGTTGCAAAACTAGATTATGAAAGAAGGAAGCCTCACATTATTTTGTGAGGCTTCCTTCCTTACAATTTCTTAGCGCTCCAAATTGTCCAATGATCTCTTTCGATGATAGGAGAGACGTTTTGTAATGCCGTTTGGATATGATGTAGAAGTTGAGAAAGTTCATTATCTGTTAATTCATATAGAATGGATCGTCCGGTTCGAGGAGATAAATCTTGCAGCAATGCTTCTACAGAATCATGTGTTTTTCGTACTTCCCAGTGTGCTTTAATGGGGAACACTTGAAGAGAATATTTTTGTAATTCTTGCTGTATAGTAGTGGTTTTTGGTCTTCTTTTTGATTCTATTTCAATGAGTTTTGGAAATACAGAGAAAAAGTATCCACGAATGTGTTCAGGACTTCCTGGAATTGTACAATCTTCAATAGTTCGGTCTTGTAAAATAAGTATACCGTCCTGTTTTAATATGCGAGAAGCCTCTCGTATAAATGTAGGAACATCTTGTAAATGATGGATGACTGCGCGAGAAATGACAAGGTCGAATGATTCGTTAGGATATGGAATGTTATGCGCATCACCGTGAATGAATGAAATGTTTGGGAAGGCATTACAATTTTCTTTTGCAGCTTGTAATATTTCTTTTGAAAAATCAAGCCCAACAACATTTTTGGCTCCCATAAGAGCAAGTTCTTTCGTATAAATGCCTCCACCACAACCTATATCAATTACTTGTTTGTTTTGTACATCTACAATATTGTTTATTGTTTCCTGCCATGAAATATGTGCGTTACGATTTGCATACGTATACTTATTATTTGCATCATGAAAATTAATGGACATTGTAAAATCCTCCCTTCAGTGTATAGTATAGCTCATTCTATATAATGTAACGTTTTTGTTTTATGCATGAGGATTATAAGAATTTCTTATTGGAAAAGGAGAATCGATTTGAAAGGGAAATATTTAATGTTTTTATGTGTTATTTTACTCGCGTCGTGTGGTCAAGCCGAGCAAAAGAAGGAATCGAAACAAGTAGAGGAGACAGTGAATGAAGTGAAAGAACCATTACAAATAACTGTTATACAAAAAGGTAAAGAAGAAAAAAATTTAAAGAAAATGGATGCGGAGTTGGTGGTGGATATTATAAACAAAGCGGAAAAACAAGAAGTAACGGGTAGTTTTGGTGAACCGGAATATGAAATACAAATTAGTAGAGATGGGAAAATTGAAACATATTATGCATGGTTAAGAGGAGAAGATCGCCGAGGATGGATTCAATATAAGAAAGATATGTATATGCTGAACGAAAAAGATACTGAAAAACTTTTGGCTATATTTCCAAAGATTCCAGAACAAAAAGAAGATGAGATGCAAGTAGGGCCTTTAACGGAAGTAACGAAAAAAGATTTGCAGATTACCGCGTTTCATATTAAAGCAGGCGATCAAAAAATAAATTATACGGTACGTTATACGATTTCACAATCACTATATAATAAGTTAGCAAAGGAACAAGAATATTATTTGCAATTGATTTTCCCGGAAAAGGTTCAAAAATTAATTGGAGCAAAAGATAGTGAAATGATTTCAGCTGAAAAAGTAAAGGAAGGGTATAAACAGTATGAATTGAATGTTACTGTTCCGATAAAAGATGCTTCAGAATCACAATTAAAATCACTAGAAACCTATTATGATAATTACGATTTACAAATATTAAATAGTAAGAAAGAAAAAGTAGGAGCACTTCAAAACATTATTCAAATTGTTAAAGAGTATGGTGAAAAAATGAATTTACAAAGATAAAGTGAAACTTTAATCAGTGGGGGGGAATCCCCCGCTGATTTTAGCACGACTCCCACCTAACTTCTTTGCTCCAGCTGAATTTTGAGGTGGGAGTCTTACTGCCCGCAAATAGCGGGATAAATATGAATCGTAAAGTCTATATGGCCTTTCCTAGGAAATGATAATAGAGGGGAAAGGTCCCCCTCTATTATTTTGCTTTTGCAGATGGCTCATTCATTGATTTTCGTGTAATTAGAAAAGAAATCATAAGAGCAGAAAGAATAATAAGGGCTATAAATAGGTGATTTGGCAACCAATCTAATAATAATACGTAGCTGACGGTATAAAAAATAAGAGTTGAAGCTAAAAACGATAGAGCGCCTATCATAAGAGATTGTAATTTCATTTGTATTTACCTCCTTTTATTTTTATTTTTGGCTAAAAATGGATGAAATAAACATTATTTCTAACAATAGAAAAAAATATGTCATAATAGAGAAAAGAATAAGTTTTGCTGAGTGTATATGGCTCAGTAAAGTGAGATAAAGGAGAGGGAAATGAAAAATAATAAAAAAGGATTATGGGGAGTTATCGTTGCAATAGGGTTATTTTTACTGTCTAAGTTAAAATGGGTATTTGCCATTTTTAAGTTAGCAAAATTTTCAACTGTATTTAGTATGTTTTTATCGCTTGGTGCATACGCAGTCATATATGGTTGGAAGTTTGGGGTAGCACTCGTTTATTTGTTGTTTGTACATGAGATGGGGCATTTATGGGCAGCGCGAAAGAAGGGTATACCAACATCGCCAGCAATCTTCATACCTTTTATGGGAGCTCTTATTGGGATGAAAGAGATGCCGAAAAATGCAAAAGATGAAGCATACATTGCCTATATGGGACCTCTTTTCGGATTGCTTTCATTTTTACCCGCGATTCCACTTTATCTGGTAACGAAAGAGCCGTTTTGGGCGCTTATTATTTTACTTGGCAGTATGATTAATTTCTTTAACTTAATTCCAGTTTCTCCGTTAGATGGTGGACGAATAATTTCAGTTGTAAGTACGAAAATTTGGGGAGCAGGGCTAGTTTTACTACTCGGCTATTCTATTTACTATAAGAGTATTTTGGGAGGATTTATTGTTATTATCGGCTGCATGGAACTATATAGAGTAATAAAGAGAGATGAGCCGATTAAGGAATTAGGATATAGAATCGATGGAATGAAAGCATATGTTGCTAGGCTTGAAGAGGAATTAAAAGAAACTGGTGCGGTGCATCGAACGATTTATATGATTCACCATGAGATGAATGTATTAAGACAAAGAGAACGTGAAAAAGAATTAAAAACAGGAGAACTTCAAAAGATTGAAGTGCTAGAGTACCTTTTACCAAAGTTTGAGCCGCTTGATTATGTCCCATATGAAGATGAAAAAGAAATGCATACAATTCATATAAGAGAAGCATTTGAAATGTCAGAAAGAAAATTAAATGAATGGGAAACAGAAAAAGAACAACAAGAAAATTATTATAAAGTCGATACGAAAACGAAATGGACAGTATTTGCTTGTTATATCGGATTAATGGCTATACTCGGTTATACAGCTTATGAAGGTTATGTTGTTTTACAAGAGCATTTACCAAGGAGAAGTTTGTAGGAAAATAGTGTCGAAATGACAAGAAGGATTTAAACAGGAATTATATTTCTACGAGAGAATGTTACAAGTGTAACAGTACATTGTAATATTCATAGTAGAAAAGGGGTTCTGTATATGAAGAGATTGTTAAGTGTATTGGTAACTATTACTGTGATGGCAATAGCGAGCTATAGTCTTATGAAAGTACTATTATATTATGGGAATAAGTCTGCTGGAGTAAATACAGTAGCACAAATAGAAGAGGTACAAGAGAAGAAGAAGACACTCGATTTTGTTCGTACGACACATGAAAGTTATAATAATTTCTTGAATTATGGTAAGGCAGAGAAATATACAGATGGGGACTGGAAACATTTTAAACAATGGTTTCAAGGGCAAGAAGCCTCTTTAAAAAATATACATAAAGAAATAAAAAATGAAAAAATAAAACGCGATGTGAATAGAAGTTATGAAATTGTAAAGAAAGGTGTGGAGCTTCAGAATGTTGAGTATGTAGTCTATGCTCATCGCGTATATCATGACTTGGATATACTTGTGAATAAATATAAAGGTGAAACGAATGTATGGGGGTATACAGAGTTTGGAGATGGACAGAATATAAAAAGGATTGAACAAGCAATACAAACAAAGTAGTAGGCTAGCTAGAATTCTAGTTAGCTTTTTTTTGAGCACAATTAATGTGGGCTAATAATTAGTGGCGGATGGGAGCACGCCACTAGTTAAAATTTATTTAATATGTGAATTGTTCATATATTTTTCACAAAAACACCATGTTAATAGTGATTAAAATCACAATATGTATTATACAATTCAGTTAAACTAAAAACAGTTAAGGAAATAGAGGAGTGGGAGACAATGTTAAGTGCAAAAACAATTGAAATCGTAAAGTCAACAGTACCGTTATTACAAGAAAAAGGCGTTGAAATTACAACGAAATTTTATCAAATTTTATTTTCGGAACATCCGGAGTTATTGAATATTTTCAACCATACGAATCAGAAAAAGGGAAGACAACAACAAGCGTTAGCAAACGCTGTTTATGCAGCTGCAACGTACATTGATAATTTAGAAGCTATTATTCCAGTTGTAAAACAAATCGGTCATAAGCATAGAAGTTTAGGTATTAAAGCAGAGCATTATCCAATAGTAGGTACATGCTTACTACGAGCGATTAAAGAGGTCGCAGGCGCACCTGATGAAGTTTTAAATGCATGGGGAGAAGCGTATGGCGTCATTGCTGATGCATTCATTAGCATTGAAGCGGATATGTATGAAGAAGCTGCACATAAAGAAGGTGGATGGAAAGATTTCCGCAACTTTGTGATTGTTAAAAAAGTGAAGGAAAGCGACGTTATTACATCATTTTATTTAAAACCTGAAGATGGCGGGAAAGTTTCTTCATTCATCCCAGGACAATATGTAACGATTCAAATAAATATTGAAGGTGAAACATATACGCATAATCGTCAATATAGCTTATCTGATGCTCCTGGAAAAGAATATTATCGTATTAGTGTAAAGAAAGAAAAAGGTGTAGATACACCAGATGGTAAAGTATCTAATTACTTACATGATCATGTAGGGGAAGGAGATGTCTTACCAGTAAGTGCACCAGCGGGAGATTTCGTATTAAATATGGAGTCAACATTACCTGTTGTACTAATTAGTGGTGGAGTAGGTATTACACCGATGATGAGTATGTTAAATACGTTAATTGAACAAGAATCAAAGCGTAATGTATGCTTTGTTCATGCGGCGATAAATAGTAATACACATGCGATGAAAGAGCATGTTGAGACAGTAGAAAAAGAGTATGAACAAGTTAAAGCATATACTTGCTATTCTTCACCGACAGAGCAAGATGTGGAAATGAAGAATTTTGATAAAGAAGGATTCATTGAACGTGAATGGTTACAAACTATTATTCCAACGACTGAAGCAGAATTTTATTTCTGCGGTCCAGTACCATTTATGAAACATATAAATGCTGCATTAATTGATTTGGGTGTTAAACAAGAAAACATTCATTATGAATTTTTCGGTCCCGCAGCAAGCTTACAATAGATTAAATTTGAACAAGCAAAAAACGAGGTATTATTTTACCTCGTTTTTTGCTTGTTCTCTTAATAATCGATTTACTGTCTCACGGCGTACGCCTATGAGCTGACCAATTTCAGTTTGTGTTAATATTTCATAAATAGGGATGTCACCTAAATATACGGTGAACCATTCTTGTAAACGATGAAGGCGCTCTTTAGGAGAGACCGTTGTCAATTGATCGATACGCTGTTGCATCATTCGTAACTTCGCTTGTAATTGCATAGCGATATTTGCATATGATGCAGGATTTGCCTGAAGTTTATCGTACCATTCATTACTAATTATAGGCTCAACTTCTGTTTTCATTAAAGCGATAGCTGTACCGTGATATTCCTTCGGTGAAATTAAAGAATGGTGAGGTATCGTTTCACCAGGAACGATAATATTAAATAAAAATGGTGTTCCGTCTTCTTCTAATCGAATAACTTTTAATAAACCTGTTTTTATAAAGTATAAAGGACCGTCCTCACCTTGACGGAATAATATATCTCCCTTATGTAGAATCAATGTTAGCCCCCCATTAAAATATTTCTATTTCTTATATTTTAGCGTATATGTATAAAGATAATATGC
>NZ_JBFPJI010000173.1:0-6757 GCF_040838205.1 Bacillus sp. S4 | reverse complement strand
TACTAGAGATTATAATGAAAAAGGAGAGACGATGTGTCTCTCCTTTTTATCCATGCATATTTAAAGTTAGCGATTAACGCCACCGCCAAGTTGTTGTTCAGCCATTGCTACTAGACGTTTTGTGATTTCACCACCAACAGAACCGTTTGAACGAGCTGTTGCGTCTGCACCAAGTTGTACACCAAATTCTTGAGCGATTTCATATTTCATTTGATCGATTGCATTCTCTGCACCGTGAACTAATAGTTCATTACGACTTCCGCTATTATTGTTTGCCATATTGTATCACCTCCTATAATTTTAATATGCTACGAATCATGGAAAAATAGTTATTCCTTTTTATGGAAATATAAACCCGCTTTAATTATGTATAAATATTGAATCTCTTCTTAAAAGACGATTAAAAAATAGAGCTGAAAAGAGTAAGAATAATTAATCTGTTCAGCTTTATCTAGTACAATCTAATTAATATATATTTTTAAAATTTGCAGCTTACTATTTCTTATATTATTGTAATGGTTGATTAACAGGCTGATAAATACTTGCTATAGCTTTTATTTCAGATTCTGGTGCTGGAGATAGAGGATAGTAACCCTTTTTCACCATGTATTGCCAAATATCATATGCATGTCTACTACTATTTAAAAAAGCTTTTTCTAAAAAAGACCTCAAATTTGGATTTGCACACTCTAATACAGCCCCAGCATAATTTAGTGCAGCCGATTTTTGATTTAAGAGATATCCCGTAGCAATTGCTCGATCGTTCGGAGGTGCTCCATTTATACTAGGTGCAACAGGAGGATATTGTTCAATAGGTGCTTTTAAATAAGAAACCAATACTGGATTTAACTTAGAGGGCTGAAAACGCTCAATATCGGGCGTACTCTGGCTTTGGACAAATTCTACTTTTAAATTATAGTCTTCCACATGGAGCGGAAAATGTTGCTGTAATAATTGTTTTAATTCTAAATCTTGTGCTTGCTGAATGTATGTACTCATCGTATTAATTGTATTGTAACAACCAGCAATTAATTCACTTAAATCACGTAACTCATGTGTAGCTAATTGCATTTTTGAACCCTCCTTTTCAAAGTTTTTTTAGTCTCTCCCAAAATATAAAAAATATAAGAAATGCATATGAATTTTCTTATTACTCATACTAAAATTATTCATTTTCTATTTATGAAAGGAGAAGTTTCAAATGCACACAGTATGGAAAGGCTCTCTTTCACTTGGATTATTAAACATTGGTATTAGGCTATATAGTGCTGTAGAAGAAAAAGATATTAAATTTTTAAGTCTTCATAGGGAATGTCTTGCTCCCATTAAATATAAAAAGATTGCTCCTGATTGTACGGATACTGAAGTAAGCGATGAAGACGTTGTAAAAGCTTATGAATACGCGCCTCATAAATATATAATTGTAGAGGAAAAAGAATTAGACACACTACAAAAAAACATGAACCTCGATTAATTTGCCTTTCATCCTTTATCCAAAATGATGAAATTGATGAAATTTTTTTCGATCGTTCTTATTTTATGGTTCCTACCGTTGGTAATGAAAAGACATATTTGTTATGAAAAGAAGCTTTGGACCGAACAAATAAACTTAGTCTTATTTATATTACTATCCGTAAGAAACAACATCTAGCTATTATTCGTAGCTTTCAAGAAGGCCTTATTTTACAGACTATTCATTATCCTGATGAGATTCGTAATATAAAAAACATGCCCGGTCTTCCAAAGAATGAAGAGCACCCGATTCACAAACAAGAATTAACTACAGCAATAAAGGATATGTACAAAACTTTCATTCATTATTTAAAAAGTTAAAGATTTGGCAGACAATACTTTAGATTGTCTGCCTGTGGGTTTCATGAGCTTGATTGGAAAACTAATTGTTTTCCAAGAGTGAAGCCGCTAGTTCAACCGGCTTAGAAATAGTTTGTGTAAAGATTATAAAAATATGTAAAAAAAAGAAAAATCATCATTCACAAATAAAGCAGAGCACTATATAAAAGTGCTCTGCTTTAAATAAGCGCTGTAAGTATAAACATTCTATAAGTTAATATGTTTGATTGATTGTAATGTGAAAACATAAGACAAAATCTTTTTAATGTTAATAATAACTAACGAAAAGAAATTGGAGTTTACTTATTGTTATATAAGACACATAAAATTGGTTGTTTTTTGGCTTGTTTGAAATGCTTTTAATGAAAAGAGCCCTAAGGAGATAGGGGCTCTTTAGGGCTCGCCTAATCGGATAAACTGATTAGGAGGAATATAAATATTTTAACATATAGATGACTCATCTGAAGGTAACAAAAAGATAACAAATGAAAATGTATATGGCAATGAAGATTTTCACTGTAAAAAAACGGATCAAAAACAGAAATTTGCATCAAAGAGTTAATTGAAGAAGGTGTGGCGAGATTATCCTTGTTTGAAAAGAAAATGAAGATTTTAGATTTTTCTTTGACCTTTAAAGCATAGATAATCGAAGGAAAAAAAATTATATACTCATGATTTCTGGCTATACAAACCGACTGCAACCAATCGTTTTAGCAATTACTATTTCTTGTTTCTTATTTGGATAGATACGAAATTTATATGCTTTATTTACTAACATAGGTTGCACCTCGCTTTGTTATAGGACATCTACAGTATACAAAAAAAACGTAGGCTTACACCTACCGGCATTCATCTCCCACCTACCGTTGGGCTAACGCCCTTCACACGCTTGAGGAAGGAGTATTCTGTCAGGAAACCATAAATTGTACCCCTGTTATCTCTCTATTTTTCCACTTTGGATAAATTTCTTCCATTTTAATGAAATAGCTCATATTTACCAAGATTCCTTTCCCACCTGAAATTGATAAAAAGACATCTTCATTATTTGAAGATGTCTTTTTATTCGCTGCACTGAGTCACAATTATTTTAGTACCTTTTTAAATTTGCGACCAAAAGTAAGTACCATACCTGCAAGAACCATCAATATGCCCAATGCTGCACTGTTATTTGTACTTGCACCCGTTTTTGGAAGCTCTTTATATGTATCTTCTTTTTTATCAGAAGTACTATTGATTGAGATATTACTGTTACCAGTATCAGAGCCATTGCTGTTGTTAGTACCAGTACTGCCATTATCAGCACCATTACCATTGTTGGTATTGTTATTACCATTGTCTTTATCTTTCACAACCACTTTTTGTATTGTAGTTACCTCATTACCACCGGAGTCACGAACAAGGAATTTTACTTCGTAAGTACCAGTTTTAGATGTATCTACTTCACCAAATTGTATTACTTTATCAGTAATATCGCCATCTTCTTTATCAATAGCTTTAACCCCAGACATTGGATCGAATTTATCTCCAACTGTTACTGTAGTTTCTGAAGGTACAGTTAACTCAGGCCCTTGAATTTCAACAGGTTTTTCTTTTTCTTTTTCTTTAACTGTTACAGTTTGTGTTTGAGTTGCCAAATGACCTGCAGAATCTTTAACTGTGTAAGTTAAAACATACGTACCCGGTTTAGTAGTATCTACTTTACCGTCAACTGTTACTTTAGAAGTAAGATCTCCGTCTTCTTTATCAGTAGCAGACACTCCTAACATTGGGTCGAATTGATCACCTACATTCATTGTTGCTCCAACAGGTACTGTTAATTTCGGTTCCATATCTGGAGTTTCTCCACTTTCTTCTACAATTACAGTCTGTGTAGCTGTTGCATTAACCCCTTTAGAATCGACAACCGAATACTCTACAATGTATTTACCCGGTTTAGTAGTATCTACATTACCTTTATATTTGACTTTGCTTGTTAAATTGCCATCTTCTTTATCGGTAGCAGACACTCCTGACATTGGGTCAAACGTATCTCCTACATGGAACGTAGTTGTAAATGGTACTTTTAACACCGGAGCTTGGTCTTCCGAAGGTTTTTCTGCCGCTTTAACAATTACAGTACGTAATTTAATTACTCGATGACCTTTAGAATCCTCTACAACATACTTGATTTTGTAAGTACCCTCTTTATCAGTACCTTGGTCTCCGCTATATGTTACTTTAGAAGTGATATCACCATCTTCTTTATCGATAGCTTTAACTCCACTCATTGGGTCGAATTGATCACCAACTGTTAATACTGTTTCCTCCGGTACTGTTAACTCTGGCTCTTTGTCTTCAGCAGGTTTTTCTTTAACTGTTATAGTTTGTCTTTGAGTTGCCAAATGACCTGCAGAATCTTTAACTGTGTATGTAATCGTGTAAGTGCCAGGTGTATTTGTATCTACATGACCTTCATATTTTACTTCCGACGTAATGTCACCATCTTCTTTATCCGTAGCACTTACATCTTTCATTGTTTCGAATTTATCTCCTTCAGTAATTGTCGTTTCTGAAGATACTTTTAGTACTGGCGCTTCATCTTTTGTTTCTTCTTTCTCTTTAACCGTTACCGTTTGTTTCGCAGTTACTTTATGACCTTTAGAGTCTTTAACTGTGTAAGTTAAAACATACGTTCCCGGTTTAGTAGTATCTACTTTACCGTCAACTGTTACTTTAGAAGTAAGATCTCCGTCTTCTTTATCAGTAGCAGACACTCCTAACATTGGGTCGAATTGATCACCTACATTCATTGTTGCTCCAACAGGTACTGTTAATTTCGGTTCCATATCTGGAGTTTCTCCGTTTTCTTCTACAATTACAGGTTTAGAATCAGTTGCTTCCCAAATAGGAGCGGCTAAAAGTGGGTAATTCAACTCTTCTATTTTTTGTCTTGTTTCTGACGATGCCATAAGCCCCCATTTATCAAAGAACGGAAGTAAATTTTGTTTTGCAACCTTGGATGTATTGTAAATAAATGCTTGCATTTTCTCGTCACTCGTTTGAGGAAGCTCTTCTTTCGGGATTGCACGGTATAATTGATGTAATTTCGGATAAAATTCTTCTCCAAAAGCTAAGTCTAATTGCCAAAACATTGCTACTTTCACAAAAACATCATTAATTTTATTATAATCTTTTTCGGATTGAGGCTGATTTAAATAAGTAAACGCTTTGTCATATGTTCCGCCTTCTAATCTCGATTTATTTCCAAAAGCCCGTTGTACGGACAGACTATAAATATTTGTAGTAACTTCTGATAATCCATCCCACATCCACGGAAGTTGTTGCCTTTGATGTCCCATTTCATGCCAAGGGCCCCATCCATTTTCAGTGAAGTCTTTTACGTTTAGTACATGTTGAATCGCATCTCCCACATATGCTGTTCTACCAGGATACGCATACATATAATAATCAGAGCGATTATCTTCTACAAAGTGCACATAATGCTTGTCCGC
The DNA here is from genome assembly GCF_040838205.1 of Bacillus sp. S4. Classification (NCBI taxonomy): domain Bacteria; kingdom Bacillati; phylum Bacillota; class Bacilli; order Caryophanales; family Bacillaceae; genus Bacillus; species Bacillus sp. S4. The sequence goes on along the minus strand of NZ_JBFPJI010000173.1, from coordinate 1,415 downwards.
TTCTGCTTCAGACAAACCAGAAACTCGGTCTTGAATTCTGATAGCTTCATCTAATTTTTGTAAGAGTTGTACAGGATCTGTGTTAGAGCCTATTAAATATTTTTTCACTCTTGCAGGACTTGCGGTTATGAGTGAACGTTCCCCTTTTAGTTCTACCGCATGGGCATCAGGATATTTATTTAGCATGTCTACTAAATCTTGTTGCGTATGTTTTCCTAACTCAAACAGAGGGGTAGTTGTTCCGCCTGTTTTTATCTCCGCTTTTACTGTTCCACTTTGCCCAGGATTATAAAAATAAATCATTCCGCCATTTGGGGATTCAATTGTATTTTCTCCTGGTTTTAAAGTAAACGACTTTATGAGCGAATCTTCATTCCATGCACCATCGTATGAGTATGTTCCTATATAAGCTCGAATAGTCTGTGTTCCTTCTACTTGAATGGTTATTTTTTCATTGGGACTTGCATATAGTCCAGTTGGTTCATAGGTACTAAATCTAAACCATCGTCGATCCATATCTCTAATTTTCTCTGCATCACCCTTGCCTGGGACATAAAAAACGTGTTCAGTCGTTACTTGTTGTTCCTCAGCTGCAACTTTTGTGATTCCCGTTATTCCTCCTATAAATGGAGAAGCAAGTACGTTTACAGCTATCAATGTTTTGATGGCTATTCCTTGCTGTCTTTTTTTCGTATCTTTTTTCATTTTGCATCACAATCCTTTCTGTAGTTTTACAAGTTTAATAGTTCAATACATATTAATAAGTTTTATATAAACAGTTTCACATTAGTGAAATATAAGATATAAGTATAAATTGGGGAATCGGCCAGGGCCTCTTCATGCTTGGTACAAGCTGAAAACAAAGAGAGAAGGTGAGTGCAGGTCACCTTTTGTTCTGAGTGGTAGGGATTTGTATGCCAAAAAAACAATTACCCTTAATCATAAAGAAAATTCTGAAAAATATTCTTCTACAAAGTTTTTCTATGGTCTATTTTCCATTCTTTTTTGTCACTTTGAGTTTAACATCCACTATATAATATGACAATTAAAATATGACATTTTTCGTTAAATATCGACAAAAAATTCCTTCATCACATCTTTTGATTGGATGAAGAAATAAACAAATATAGTAATTCTTTTAAGTATCGTATGTGAGTTAATTGGTTTTGATGGGCATGTGATGTGACCCCGCATCCATCAACTTAAGAAAAGTAAACACCCCCAAGACGAAAAAATGAGCTGACTTCTTAAAATAACTAACTGGAGAGAAATTTTTTTAATTTAGGGGGTACTTCAAAATCTTAGCTTGATGGCGATGTGGTGATACCCTATTTTTACTTATAAAGTCTTACAAAACTGTCACCTTTATGTAAGGATATTAGATAGTTTAACTATTATTTCAATGTGATAATAAA
>NZ_JBFPJI010000172.1:0-6774 GCF_040838205.1 Bacillus sp. S4 | reverse complement strand
ATACTAAAGAAAGCGAATACATTAGTTTTCTAGCATAATTTTTTGAGAAAATATGCAAAAAAACTTTTGAGAACAAAAGGAAATAGAGAATGTTTGTGGAATGTGCTAAAATGACTTTATTAAGGATGTGAAGCGATGGAATTTTTATTGCAGGATGCAATTCTATATATATCGTTTGTAACGACGGCGCTTTGTTTATTAGAAGTTTTCTTTCTTGCTAACGTTTCTCGCTTTGTGCGTCAGCAAGCATCGAACGGTAGACAGAGAGCGTTTAAACTAGTTGATACGTGTGAAGAGGGTACAAGAAATGTACCGCTATTTTCTATTTTTTATAAATATGGAATGATTCGTTCTGTCCGCAGACAAGAATCGAGTGGAGAGAGTGACGAGGTAGGTCCGTATACACCAATGTTTCGCTAATTAATTACGAAACATTGGAGGAATGAACATGTTAAAATCATACCGAGCTAGGCTCATTAGTTTATCATTATTACTTGTTTTTGTTTTATCTGGCTGCAGTAATGCAGGTACAATTGATTCACATAGTACGGGAATTTGGAACCATTATTTCGTATATCCAATCTCATTTATGATTCAATTTGTTGCTCATCATATACCTGGAGCTAGCTTCGGGATTGCAATCATTATCATTACGCTTGTTGTTCGTTCAGCGATGATTCCATTAGCTGTTTCGCAATATCGTAGCCAAGCGAAAATGAAAAAAATGCAACCTGAATTACAGAAGCTGAAACAGAAATACGGTGATGTGGGTAAAGATCTTGAAAAACAAAAGCAGTATCAAAAAGAAATGTCAGAACTAATGAAATCAGGCGGTTGGAATCCGTTAGCTGGGTGCTGGCCAATCTTTATACAAATGCCGATTTTCTCTGCTTTGTATTATGCGATTAGCCGAACTGAAGAGATTCGTACATCTTCATTTTTATGGGTGAACCTAGGACATGCAGATCCATATCATATATTACCGATTATCGCAGCGTTAACAACATTTATTCAAATGAAGGTGTTCCAATCAAATATAACGCCTGGAGAGCAAGTACAAATGCTGAAAATACAGCAAATTATGATGCCAGCAATGATTTTGTTTATGGGTATTGCGGCACCATCAGGACTTGTGCTGTACTGGATTACAGGTAATTTATTTACAATGACACAAACAATTGTATTAAGAAAAGTAATGGAACGTGAAGAAGTACAATTACAAAATGCTTAGAAAAACGCCGCTCGTGATGAGCGGTGTTTTTTTGTCCCGATTGGTTTGGGCTAATAATTAGTGGAGGATGGACAAATCCCCCCACTAGTTAAAGTTTCACTTTATTTAAATCGTTAAGGAAATTTTAAGAAACCAACATTACTATAGGCGTTGTATACGAAAGTGTACATGCTTTAGAAATATGAAGGAGGAAATTTCCTATGAAGAAAAAAACATTTGGGTATGTAGCAATTGCAGGTGCTTTATCATTTGGAATTATAGGAGGAGCGTGCATACCAGCGTTTGCGGCAGCTAATACTCCAGCAGCTGAGCAAGTTACAAAAGGAACTGCAAAGAAGAATTTAGATGAGGCGACAAAACAAAAAGTAAAAACGATTATGGACGATACAAAGAAACAGTTAGAGGAACTAGGTGTGAAATTCCCAGAGAAGGGTGATCGCAAGGAAATGTTTGCGGGATTAGATGATCAGGCGAAAGAAAAAGCGAAGTCGATTTTAGAGCAAGAGAAATCTGGAGCATTAACACGTGAGCAAGTGAAAGAGAAGTTGCAAGAGTTAGGCGTAAACTTACCAGAGAAAGGTAAGCACAAAGAAATGCTTGCAGATTTAGATGAAGCGACAAAAGAAAAAGTGAAGTCGATTTTAGAGCAAGGGAAGTCTGGAGCATTAACACGTGAGCAAGTGAAAGAGAAGTTGAAAGAGTTAGGCGTAAACTTACCAGAGAAAGGTAAGCACAAGGAAATATTTGCAGGATTAGATGATCAGGCGAAAGAAAAAGTGAAGTCAATTTTAAAGCAAGAAAAGTCTGGAACATTAACTCGTGAGCAAGTGAAAGAGAAATTGAAAGAGTTAGGCGTGAACCTCCCAGAGAAAGGTAAGCGTGGTGACATGTTTACAAACTTAGATGAGGCGACGAAAGAAAAAGCGAAAGCAATTTTAGAGAATGAAAAGAAAAAATTAGAGGAATTGAATGTTGATTTGCCACATCATAAATTTTTTATGAAAAATGAAGATAAATAATTAAACTATGTCGTATCTTTCGTGTGGGCAACCGAAAGATACATATGTGAGGAGGCTGTCTTTGGAACAGCTTCCTCTTATTATGTAGGTTGCTATCGTTGTCGTTTTTTGTTGGGAAGTCGATATAATTTCATTTACCAGATCACGTTGTTCACGAGAGAGCAAATTAGAGAAAAATGGTAACTTCTGTTATAATATAAGGAGAGAAATATTTCCTATGTTATATAAAAAAATATATTGATTTTTTCTAACAATTCAATATAATAAGAAATAACTACAAAATTCGACATCAAGAAGTGATGATGAGGATATGATCAATTTTTTACGATTCTCAGAGAGGGAGGCCTTTGGCTGTGAGCTTCCTAATACGGGAAAATCGATTACCACCTCTGAACTGCAGCAGTGAACGGATATCTAGTAATTGCTTGCCGGCAAAAACCGTTATTTAGACTTGAGAAATTGGTGAAGTGTGTCACTTTACTAATTGAAACAAGGGTGGAACCACGAATACAACACTCGTCCCTTTTTTAGGGAGGAGTGTTTTTTTATTTCATTTTTGCATCACACTAGAATTGGAAGGAGGATACGCAGCATGCATCATGATGAGAAAAACAAAATTGGTTTAACAGTGGCACTTTCTATCGTAGTAGGAACTATTATTGGGTCTGGTGTGTTTATGAAACCAGGGAGCGTATTAGATTACTCAGGGAGTTCTAATATGGCTATTTTTGCTTGGGTAATTGGCGGTCTGTTGACGTTAGCAAGTGGTTTAACAGTAGCCGAAATTGGAGCGCAAATTCCGAAAAATGGTGGGTTGTATACGTATTTAGAGGAGATTTACGGAAGTTTTTGGGGGTATTTATCTGGCTGGATGCAAACAATTGTTTATGGACCAGCTATTATTGGAACGTTAGGTTTGTATTTTAGTTCTTTAATGATCAATTTTTTCTATTTAGATAAAGTCTGGAATTTACCAATCGCAATTGGAACAGTTGTGTTCCTAGGCGTTATAAATAGTTTGGGAACAAAATATGGGGGCATCGTCCAAACGGTTACGACAGTTGGGAAGATGATTCCGATTATATTAATTGTTGTGCTAGGATTTTGGAAAGGGAATAGTGATATCTTCAACGTAGTTGTACCGATATCAGAAAATCAAAGTATCGGGATGGCAATTTTAGCGACTTTATTTGCCTATGACGGTTGGATTTTACTCGCTTCTATTGGCGGAGAAATGAAGAACCCAACAAAGTTATTACCGAAGGCAATGACAGTTGGTATTTTAATTGTAACTGCTGCTTACGTATTAATTAACTTAGCGTTATTAAATGTATTACCAGCAGCGAAAATTGTGGACCTTGGAGAAAATGCAACAGCGACAGCTGCAGGCATGTTACTTGGAGAATATGGCGGGAAAATTATTAGTATCGGTATTATCATTTCTATTTTCGGCTGTTTAAATGGAAAGATTTTAACATTCCCACGTATTCCGATGTCGATGGCAGAGCGTGGACACCTTCCGTTTTCTAAGTTTATCGCAAAGGCACATGAGAAGTTTAAAACACCAGCGAATGCGATTACTGTTGAAATCATATTAGGAATTATTTTAATGCTTATTAGTGATCCGAATAAGCTATCTGAGATTTCCGTATTCATTATTTATATTTTCTATGTAATGACGTTTATTGGTGTCTTTATTTTAAGAAAGCGTAACAAGGATAAAGAGCGTGCATATAGTGTACCGTTATTCCCGATTGTACCAATCGTTGCGATTTTAGGATCGTTGTTTGTACTTGGAAGTGCGATTATTAACGACCCGGTAAGTTGCTTCTTATCAATTGGAATTGTATTTACAGGACTTCCGGTGTATTGGTATTTAAATAAGAAGAAAGAAACTGGAGTTTAATGATTGAAGGCAGGCGTATAATACGCCTGCTTTTTTGCTGTGAAAAAATTGTACTTGCGTCCACTTTCTCTTTTGGTTACTATAATAGTAGTAACCAAAAGAGAAAGTGTGGGGAAAGACTTGAATTTTCGTGTATATATTTTAGCTATTGCGGCTTTCGTAGTCGGAACGGTTGAGCTAATTATAGGAGGAACGCTTGATTTAGTTGCCAATGATTTAGGAGTATCTATTAGCGCAGCTGGTCAGCTTATTACAATATTTTCAGTAGTATTCGCTCTATCAGGGCCGGTTTTATTAGCAGTAACAGGCAAGTTTGAAAGAAAAAAATTGTATGTTGTGGCATTATCAATTTTCTTAATAGGAAATATCATTTCGACATTTAGTGTGAATTATGAGATGTTAATGTTTTCAAGGGTAATTTGTGCGGCGAGTGGATCGCTTATTATTGCACTATCTGTAACACTTGCTTCTAGTGTAGTAGAACCGCATTTTCGTGCGCGTGCAATTGGGATCATTTTTATGGGGATTAGCGGATCGCTCGTACTTGGAGTACCGCTCGGTCTTGTACTCGGAAATGCATATGGATGGCGTGCACCATTTGTATTAATTTCAATATTAACTGTTATGGCGATCGCTTGTATCTCATTGTTCTTAACAAAAGTACCACCGACATCGGTATTATCAATAAGAGAACAAATTGCTACTTTAAAGGATAAAAAAATTGTAAGTGCACAGTTAACATCATTTTTATTTTTAACGGGTCATTTAACGCTATATGCATATTTAACACCGTTTTTAAAAGATGTGATGCATGTTGAAGCAAACTGGATTAGTGTGTTTTACTTTATTTTCGGAATCGCAGCAGTAATTGGCGGCGGGCTTGGCGGCTGGCTTGCGGATAAATGGGGATCGCAGAAAAGTATTATTTCCATCATTATCGTATTTGCATGTGCAATCTTTATGTTGCCGATGATGACATTCTCATTCCCGCTCTTTATTATTATGATGGGGCTTTGGAGTATGCTGAGCTGGGCGATTTCGCCAGCGCAGCAAAACTATTTAATTGAAATTGCACCAGAATCAGCTGGTATTCAGCAAGGTTTAAATAACTCTGCACTTCATTTAGGGATTGCACTCGGTTCAACAGTGGGCGGAGTTGTTATTGAAAGATCATCTGTTATATATAACGCTTGGGTAGGTGGCGTTTTCATTATATTGGCACTGCTTTGTGCGATTTTCTCTATTACGAGAGGACGCTCGAATCAGCTTACGAAAGAAGAATCTATCGTTTGATAGGTTCTTTTTTTGTGTAAAAAATTGCAGGGGTTAGTAGAGAACTGGAGAAGGAAGTATATAGCGAGGTGATAGTATATGGAGTCTAATTTTTCAATTATTGGTTTTCTAATTTCTTTAGTCCCATTATTTCTTATTATTTTTGTATTTAGATGGGTTCGTTTCATCTATCAAAATTCTGAGAAACAAGTGGAGCAAAATGAGAAGATTATTGAGCTGTTGATGGAGATAAAGGAACAAAAAAAATCGTAAAATGGTCTATTCGTTTGGGTGTAAACTTTACAAATCAAAACCATCCGAAAAACCAACTACATAAAATTGAATTAGCGAAAGCGTAAAAAAAGAGCTGTACCAAATGAGTATGTAAAACTCCGTTTGGTACAGCTTTTTTTGTATGGGAAATTATATTATCTATTCAAATGGTAGAATCAATTTTGGGATTTGTTAATATCTCAACTTCATTAATAGACTTCTGATTTCCTCATCTTCCATAAAGAGATCATGATGCTTCTCTGTAATCTTCGCAAGTGCAACGTCGTGATAGAAGAATTCTGTAAAGAACTTCACGAAAGGCTGTGACATTGTTTTCATCGCTTGCCATGATTCTTGCTCTACACCAGCAAATAAAATTTCGCGGTCGTCAACGATAAGTAGTAAATAACGCTCTAATGCGTTAGGTTCTTCAGTTGGGATTAGAAAATGCATGTTTTCTAACTCTGTTTTTACTTTTCCAACTATGAGGGACTCGATTTTGACGCCTTGTTTTGCTTTTTGTTCTAGTAAAGGAAGATATTCTAAAAGGGTATCGTTCCATGCTGAGATACGTATGGATTCTTTGGCATCTTCTATAAGTTGCCTACTTTGTACTTTAATAGAAGACTGCATTTTTAAACTCCAAACGCGGTCATCTGTAAATGACTTTTTAGAAATATTATTTTCAAGTTCTGTAATATTAGATTGGAATTCTGTCGTTAACTTTTCAATTGCTAGCTTGAGTGGTAATGCTGTATACAATTTTTTCTTTTCAGAAACAGAATCCATTACCATCCCTTTATCAATGAGTCGTGCTAACACTTCGTATATTTTTGCTTTTGGAACACCTGAATGTTTAACGATAGTTGTTGCATCTAATGGGTCATTGCTTGATACGACAACTTCATAAGCTTGGCTTTCATATTGTGAGAAACCGAATTTTTGTAGCATAGTTCCCTCCGAACGAATGAGATTATATGTTAAGGATAATGAACTATTTGTTTTTACACAAGTGTTACGATACTAACTAAGTTGATTGAAATGAGAATAAATTTCAATTTTTTAAACTATAT
>NZ_JBFPJI010000171.1:0-6777 GCF_040838205.1 Bacillus sp. S4 | reverse complement strand
AAACTTTATGGATAAAGCATTAACAAATCACGTCATTATTTTATCTTTCGACTGCTTATCAGCTTTAGATTTTCCTATATTACAAAAACTACCTAATTTCCAAACTTTAATAAAAAAGGGCGCGATTGCGAAAAAAGTGGAGCCAATTTATCCTTCTGTAACATATCCAAGCCACTCAACAATCGTAACCGGTAATTATCCTAATAAGCATGGCGTTGTCAGCAATACATTACTTCAACCAGGACGTGAGTCACCAGATTGGCATTGGTATCGAAAGTCCATTAAAGGAACAACTTTATATGATGAAGCACGCAAAGCAAATTTAACGACAGCAGCCCTTCTATGGCCTGTTACTGGAAGAGCAAATATCGATTACAATTTACCAGAAATTTTTCCAAATAGACCGTGGCAAAATCAAATTTTAGTTTCATTATTTAGCGGTAGCCCGCTATATCAATTAGATTTAAATCGTCGCTTCGGCCATATACGAAATGGATTGTCACAGCCTGAGCTTGATGATTTCGTCCTTGCTTCTGCCGTACATACAATTCAGACGAAAAAGCCTAATGTTATGTTTGTACATTTTACTGATTTAGATACTCAAAGACATTATCATGGCTTCGAGTCCGAGGAAACAGTAGCTGCAATCCATAGACACGACGAACGCCTTGGAAAAATTATTCATGCATTAAAAGAAAGCGGGATATACGAAGAGAGTACAATTATTGCACTTGGCGATCATAGCGCTTTAAGTGAAAACAAAGCCATCCATCTAAATGTCCTATTCTGTCAAAAAGGGCTTATATCCGTAAATAAAAGTGGAAAAATACACGATTGGAAAGCCTATTGCCAAAGCTGTGATGGATCTGCCTACGTACATGTAAAAGATAAAAATGATACTGAAACGATTAAAGAGATTCAAATTCTTCTTGAAGAGCTTCTTCAGAATAAACAAAATGGAATTGAATTTATTCTGCACGATGAAGATGCAAAAGAACGCGGTGCTGATGGTAATTGCTTATTTATGCTAGAAGCCATGGAAGGATATTACTTCATTGAGAATCATATAGGTGATTTCATAAAAGAAATTACTAAAAAAGATGTTACTTCTAGTAAAAAATATACATTTGGAACACACGGATATTCCCCAACAAAACCTAACTATGAAACAATTTTTATGGCTGCTGGGAAAGGCATTCAAAGTGGTGTTACAGTCCCGTATATGAGACTTATTGATGAAGGCCCGACTATTGCTAGATTACTCGGTTTGCACTTAGGTGAAACAGACGGAGCAATTGTAGAGGATTTGCTTCAATTGTAAAGAACTGTGTATATATGTAAAAGTTATGTAAAAATCATCCTTGTTTCTCTTTTTACAATTTTTATTTTTGTACACTGTTAGTAGAACAAATTTAAGGGGGAACATTATATGAAAAAAATGTCCAGACAAGAAAAAAGCTGGATATTATATGATTGGGCTAACTCGGTATATTCGCTCGTCATTACAACTGCATTATTTCCAATTTACTTTAAAGCAGCTGCAAAAGAAGCTGGACTATCTGGTGCAACTTCAACAGCCTATTGGGGATATGCAAACTCGTTCGCTACACTTTTAATTTCTATACTCGCTCCTATTCTCGGCACAGTTGCTGATTATAAGGGATTTAAAAAACGATTTTTCACATTCTTCTTTGGACTCGGTATCGTATTTACAAGTATGCTAGCAGTTGTTCCAACATCTCAGTGGTACTTATTACTAGGATGCTATATGCTCGCATTAGTCGGCTTTGCTGGAGCAAATATTTTTTATGATGCATTTTTAATAGATGTTACATCTAAAGATAGAATGGACCGAATTTCTACAAGAGGCTTTGCATTAGGTTATATTGGGAGCACAATTCCTTTTATCGGTTGTATTGCTCTTATCATTCTTGCTCAAAAAGGAACTATCCCCCTATCGGTCGGAATTGCTAGTCAAATTTCCTTTGCAATAACAGCTCTTTGGTGGGGACTATTTACGATACCAATGCTAAAAAATGTAGAGCAAACACACTATATTGAACGTCATCCAAGACCAATTGCAATGAGCTTCAAGCGCCTTGCTGATACTTTTAAAAATATTAAAGAATATAAAACTGTATTTATGTTCCTAATAGCTTACTTTTTCTACATTGACGGGGTAGATACAATTATTACTATGTCTACTGCTTACGGAACAGATCTCGGTATTAGTGCAACCAATCTATTAATCATCTTATTTGTAACACAAATTGTCGCTTGTCCATTCGCTTTATTATATGGAAAACTATCAGAAACATTTACCGGTAAAAAAATGCTATATGTCGGTATTATTATTTATATCATTATTTGCATATATGCTTATTTCTTAAAAACGACACTAGATTTCTGGATTTTAGCAATGCTGGTTGCTACTTCTCAGGGCGGGATTCAAGCACTTAGCCGTTCTTATTTCGCAAAACTAGTGCCGAAAGAATCTGCAAATGAATTCTTCGGATTTTATAATATCTTTGGTAAATTCGCGGCAATTATGGGTCCAGTATTAGTAGGTGTCACAACACAATTAACAGGAAAAACGAACGCTGGTGTCCTTAGTATTATCGTCCTATTTATTATCGGTGGATTCTTATTAACTAGAGTACCTGAAAATGATACGTCCGTTACACCACCTAATCCGAAAACTAAAACAATATAAGAAAAAGATCCTCTTCAAACGCGAAGAGGATCTTTTTCTTTATTTTTAACGATAACGTTGTACAATTAAAGACTCTACAGCTTGTACAAAAATAGTTTATCGACAGTTGTTCCTAATACTTCTGCTAACCGGAATGCTAGCGCTAAGCTTGGATCATACTTATTATTCTCAATTGCATTTATCGTCTGTCTTGATACGTTACACTTATCAGCTAATGCACCTTGTGAAATATTATTTTCAGTGCGTAATTCATAGATTTGATTTTTCACACCGTTTCTCCTAACCTGTAAAATTATTTTTACAACATCAGTATATAGTTGGTACATTTCATTGTCAAAAGATTTCCATAGAAAAAGGAAGCAAACATGCTCCCTCACGATACTTATTTCGAAATTAAAGAATTGTTTAACTCCTTTTGATTTGCGTCTTCTTCTTTATTTATAATATTTCCACTTATCTTCATGCGTAAAACTGGCACAATCGCTAATAAAATAAATGACATCGCTATACAAAATACAATAACTAGTGAAGTCATTTCCTTCAATCCCCCAGCTAGTGAAGTTCCAATTAGCATTGCACCCATAAACAGTGGTAAAATTGTCCCATTTACCCTTCCAATCATATTTTCTGGTACAAGTTGAATCATAAGCGTACCGACAACGATATTGACACAGGCTAAACAAATCCCTGTTCCAAATCGCATCAAACTAGTAACCCAAAATGATGTAGACAACCCTTCGACTAAAAATGAGATTGCTAATATACTCATACCAAATACAAACATCTTTTTCGGATTTACTTTTGAAGCGAAAACTGCAGCAACAATACCACCGATTAGCATACCTATTCCATCCGCTGCTGCTAAATATTGAACAGCTTCTTTTTCCATGCCTAAACGTTCGATTACAAGGAATACTTCTAATGGGTTCGTTAATCCGACTGCTAAACCAATAATAGTAAAAGTAATTGTAATCATACGTAAATTTCGCGTGTGAAGAACGTATTTCCATCCTTCTTTTATATCATTTTTTAATGAACCTCTCACTGCTTGCTCTTGTTCAACCCATTTTGGTAAAAACGAAAGGACAATAGCCGATAACAAAAATAAAATGATCAAGCTATATAGTGACGTAAATAAACCAAGTTGTGTATACACAATTGACCCTACAACTGGTCCGAAAATCATAAATAACGACTGTAACGTTTGGTTAAATGCAATAGCACTCGCTACCTGTTCTTCTTTTACATAACGCTTAAATATACGTGAAGATGACGGTTGAGAAAACTGACCTACAATTGCGGAAACGAGTGTTGCGAAAAATATAGCCTGCCAATAATCAAGCTTTAACAATAAAACAATTCCTATAATAGATAGTACGCTTAATACATCTCCAGCAACCATCGTTCTCTTCGGATTCCAGCGATCTGCTAACGCACCACCGATGAATGAAAAAATAAAAATTGGTGCATATTCCATAACCGACAATAAAGAAACTGAAACCGGATCATTATTCGTTCGCTCCATAATAAAATACAAAAGAGCCATATTTCTGATCCAAATTGCAAATTGTTGTAAAATATCAGATGCCATAACGAGCATAAATGCTCGGTTTTTAAATAGAGTCTTCATCCTCATTTCTCCTTTTATAAACCGACCGTTCAGTCTAATTTTTTTGTAAGAAAAGCCGCTGACTTATTATTCAGCTGCCATCCCTTTTAACAATACATCTATTGCCTTTTTATAAATTCGTTTTAGCTCTTGGTAATCTAACTCATAGTAAAGTACTCCAAGCCCTGATAATAACCCATTCACAATATACATGAGATCGCGAGTATTATCTTCACGGAACTCTCCAGACTTTATGCCTGTTTCAATTAATTTCTCAAAAATCACATACGATTCTCTAGTTAGAGCTAACATTTCATCTAAAATCTCTTTACTTACAACTTGGCTCATAGAAAATTCTTCTATTGCACTAGAAATAGGTTGCTGTATGTCCTCTACATAATATTCTGCGAGACCATATAATTTCTCAATATTAGTAACATACAACTTCTCTTTTTCATTCCATTTCTCAAGCCAATCATACGTATGCTGTTTCACTACAAATAAAAATAATTCTTCTTTACTTTTAAAGTGATAATAAATACTTCCTTTACTTCGCCCTGTAACTTCACAAATATCTTCCATAGATGTAGCTGCATAACCTTTTTGTGAAAACAGACTTTCTGCTTTATATGCAATTTCTTTCTTTATCTCTTCTGCACTTCTTCTCATATTCACACCTCACTAAACCGACCGTTCAGTCTAATAATAACAAATGAAAAACCTCTATCGCAAGAGGCTATATCCCTTATTTAAGAAAATGTATTTTCAAACCAAACTCAACTGAAATGTATTGCTCCAAATTCAAGCCCGGTTTTAACAAGAAATACACCTCCAGCAACTAATATGAATAATGCCACTTTCCCTTTGTTTTTTACTTTCGATTCCCTTCCCCTCATTACGTTTATAAAATTTAATCAAACGTTTGTTTAACTGTTTTTAAGCACATGTAAGCCAACTAATCAAACGTTTGTTTAAAAAGAAATACGCCCATATAAGGCGTATTCTCATCAATCCCCGCCACCACCGCAGCTACCTCCACTATCTCCGCCAAAAGATCCTCCGCAATCATGCGAGCCACCATCATGTGAACTATCACTATCAGATCCAGCAAAGAAAAATAATGGTGATGAGCTGTTAGACGTACTATGTGTATTACTCTTTTTAGTAAGATTTACTCTTCGTTTATTTGATCTAACTGATGCTGCAATCATCCAAATTAAAACACAAAATAGTAATGCCGCTATAACAAACCCCATATAAAAACCTCCCTTATTTTTCCAACAACTGAAGTACTCTCTCAATATTTTCAAGTGAAATAAAGCGCGATTCACGAAGAATTTCTTTCCCATTATAAAATAATAAAACTGTCGGCCCTGTAAGTACTGAATACCGCCCTGCAATCTCTTGCATGTCTTGTAGTAATATCTCTACTTTCTCTACGTGATCATAATTCTCTAATACGTAATTTACTTTCCTTAACATGACATCACAAACACCACAATTTTCCGTTTTAATAAACAGGAGTACTAATTGTTGTTCTTCAATATATGTCGCTAATTCTTCTATCGTTTCAAATTTACTCATCTTATCCCTCTTCACGTAATTTACAAAATACTTATCTTGATACATACGAAATGCTGAACTATCTTTAACCTTTCTCTTTTCCATTACCTGCTGAAAGCGCAGCGTTTTTACCGTTAACTCTTCTTGTAATTTTTTTCTCTCTGCCTCATCATAACAGCAAGCGATTAAATCCTCTATTTTCAATATATCTTTTTGTATTTCCATTTCTAGTGGCATCCTTCCTGCATTTTTCAAGATTTTATAACTCATTCTTAATTCTGGAGGTACCATTGAAAAATCTTCTAATTGTAGTGGTTTTTCTTTTCCCGGAATACTATCAAGATCACCATTCTGTATTGCTTGACGAATTTTTTCCTCAGCAATGTTCAAAAACACATCCACTACTTTACATATTTTTACTATTATTTTACATGAAATTTCATCATCCTGCTACGTCATTCAAGATTGACTTCATACAATTTCCCCAAGTTTATCCTGCTATTTGTGGGCAGTAAAACTCCCAACTCAAAATTCAGCTGGAGCAAAGAAGTTAGGTGGGAGTCGGGCTGCCCGTAAACGCCCGATTGGTGAAGGCTAATAATCATTATGAAATTACTAATGCATAAAAAAATGGTGATATCCCTTCTCGTAAATCCATTACAATCGATGACGAAATCACAAGACCCCCCGCCAAACTTCTAATTTTTCGAAAAATCGAAAATGAATATTATAATAACCTATTATAATTATATTTAGTTTCTAATATGAAGTTTATGTGAAGTTCATCTGAATTTCACATGAATTCCCTTTAAGTTCTATTGTCTTCCCATACTAATCACATTATCCTTTACATATAGGAATCATTTCCATTCTATTTCAAACTATCTATATA
>NZ_JBFPJI010000170.1:0-6800 GCF_040838205.1 Bacillus sp. S4 | reverse complement strand
ATATTGTTATCTATCTTATTATTTATACCGATGTCATTTTGTATTATTGACAAAGAAACAAGAAATGGAACGTATTTATTATTTTATAAATTTGTATCGTTTTTATATCCAATTGCAGCAATCAGTGCAATGCTAGCTTTCGTAACAAATCACTATTTCTTTGCGCTACTTTGGTTTGCATATACAGGAATCGTTGCATTATTTGGTATAAGTAGATTGCTAGAAAGAGGATGGAAGCCGTTAGAGGAAGCAGCTATAGATAGTGCTTTTATTTATTTGTTTTTAGGTGGTTTTTGGTTTTTTGCTTCTGTAGCAAAATTCCCCATTATGCATTTTAGTTCTGACATAGTTTTACTCACAGCTGCACACTTTCATTACTCGGCATTTCTATTGCCGTTATCAGCTGGTTTACTTGGAAGGAAAAGAGAACGAGGAAGTAAGTTATATGACGCTATTATGTTTATCATCGTCATTTCTCCAATGACAGTTGCGATAGGAATTACGTATTCGAGGGTGTTTGAATTTTTTGCAGTGTTCATATATTTATGTGCCATATACGGATATGGAGTTTACGTGTGGAGAACGAAATTTAATGCTATAAGTGCAAAGATTCTCCTTACTCTTTCATCCAGTACACTTATGGTAACGATAATGTTTTCACTCATATATTCATACGGGAATTTCAAACAAGTAATGACGATTACAATTGCACAAATGGTTTGGATCCACGGTGTGGTAAATGGAATTGGAGTAGCGTTACCAGCTTTTCTCGGTTGGATGATTGAAAAGAGTACTCCGAATTATAAATATTACGGGAAACCAATGAGCAGGTTAAGAGGAAATGCGACAGTTGGTGAAGCATTTTTACATAACAGAAATTTAATAGATAACAAGGAATACAAAGGTTTAGTTGATAAAATGAATGATTTTCATAGTGAGGCATTTGACGCGACGAAGATTCCTTTAAGTATTATTCGTTTTTATGAAAATACAAAAGAGTATGAGTTACAATCGCATATTAAATGGACTCGTTGGTTTCGCCCGCTTGCATTTTGTTATGAGAAAATGAGTAAGCGTGTAGGACAAATACATTTAGGAATGGGCGGCAAGTGGGAAACTATGCATGGCTCTATCATTGGGGTAATAGATGAGAAGGATGGAAGAGAGAATGTAAGGGCTTGGCTAAGAAAAAATGAAGCAGGAGAATCTATTTTTGTAGCTCTTTACTCAAAACATACCCATGAGGATGAGAAATACATGAATATCGGATTACCTTTACCATATTCGAATATGACGGGGATTTTGAAATTATGTAATAAGAATAAAGATTTAATCATTACTAGTAAGTTGAGAAGAAATGGTAAGGGAGATGAGGGGATTTATTTACATACTCGTTTCTTTACAATACGTTTACCATTAGCAGAGACTTTTATTATTAAAGAGAGCACGGATCAAATATTAGAAGCTAATCATAGAATGTGGATATTTGGAGTTAAGTTTTTAGAAATTGATTATGAGATTAAGAAAATAGAGGAGAAGTAAGAAAAGCTTGGAGAGATTCCAAGCTTTTTTACGTATGCGTAATTGTCATCGCAACTTGTTTATCCAAGTCTCGGTCCCAAACACGTTGAATTTCAAACGTACCTTTTTCAAAAAATAATGGGAATCTCTCTTTAAACCAATCTTGCATAGGAAGATTTAGTGCTTCATCAATTGGTACCCATAATAATTCGCCTTCAGGAGGATTCAAAAGGAGTTCACCTTCAAATGAATCTGTCCAATAGTTAAATACCATATATCGAACATTTTCCTTAGGATTTACATATTCGTCTAATCCCTTGAAAATTAAATTAGAAACGTGGAGTCCGGTCTCCTCTTTCGATTCTCGTATAGCAGCTTGTAATATGCTTTCTGGGAAATCTACTTTTCCACCAGGAGCTATGTAGCCAGGAAAACCTCGATGGTCGGGGCGTTTTATAAGTAAAGCGTCATTATTTCGCTGGATCATACACATTGTATAGATGCGGTGCTCGATGTTATGAGAATTTTGAGGCATAATAATGTATTCTCCTTTATCTTTTCTTGATAATTTTACCATAACGTAATAGTTTCTTATATAATTAAAAATAGAATATTATTAATTTTCAGTTATTAATTATAAAGTCTATAATCATTTGAAAAGAGGAGAGAGATATGCAAGGAGAAATACCAACAGAGAAAAATTTAAGTTATGTCGGTAAATTGTTATTGCCAGTTAAAGCGTCACCACATTTTAAATTTTTATGGATTGGGTATGGCTGCTTCTGGTGCGGGAGCTGTAATTGCAGCGCTAATTTTTGGTGGGAGGCAGCAGTGGCATAAGAGAGGATTACTTGCGTATGGCGGTGTGTTAATAAGTGGAATGGCACTATTAATTATGCCTTTCGTTTCTTGGGCACCTGCCTTAATTGGATTAATGGTAATTGAAGGATTCGGTATTATGATATTTGGGCTCATTTGGGAAACAAGTTTACAAGAGCTTGTACCAGAAGAAGCATTTGGAAGAGTGGCAAGCCTTGATATGTTAGGTTCATTTGCTTTATTGCCATTAGGATATGTGGTTGTAGGCTGGTTAGCTACTGTAATAGGTGGAAAGATAACAATTATAACGCTAGCCATTTTAGTACTCATAACAATTGGAATGGCATTGTCTGTACCAAGTATTCGGCGGTTCGATTGATCATGTAGGCTAAAAGGGGGATATGGTATATGACTATAGAAAACCTAAACGATTTAGTAGTAGCAGAGTTGGGATGTAAATACGTTTTGGAAGAAAAGGTATTTGAAGCAAAGAATTTTACGGTGTATATTGCGACTTCTATAGAAAATAAAATGACATATAATCGATTCATCTTAATTAAGCATTTATCTAATGAAGTGCCTTCCGTACATGTTTGGGACAAAAAAATTTGTGTAGACGATACAAAAATAGATATTGCAACAGAAGTGACAGAAGCAATTCAATCTGGTTTTGTAAATAAAGAGTAAGCCCTAATCAAATTAGGACTTACTCTTTATTAAACACAAATGTTTGTTTCATTTTTTTACTCTCATGTACTGGATGGCCGTTGTAAGAGAAATTCTTTTCTTCCCAAGTAATGACGATTTTAAAATTATGGCTATTAAAGTCTAATGGGAATACCATGTAGTCAAAGCTTGTATGACTTTTTGAAACGTTGTTATTTGATGTAGTAGGATTAAAGGTAGTTTTAGATGTAGGTGTGTTATCAAGTATTTCTACGGATACATTTGATACATCATTACCAATATTTTTTAAGAGTAAACTATACGTATCATATACACCTTGTTTTGGCTGCACCGCTAGCTTGTTTGAGTTATGAGATTTGTCAATTTCGATATACCACTGTTTAGACTTTGACGCAATTGGTAGTGATTGAAATGTGTATGCGCTAGCTTGTATTGGTAGTGCTAAGCAGATAAGGGAAAAAAGAGATATTATTTTTCGTTTCATTTTGAAAAACCCCCATTCTTTAACAAATTTATTTGTTATTATTCGCTCTGTTCGAGAAAATATACCATATAATGTAAGGGGATAGGGGGATGAGTCTCGGCTTAGGAATCATTATAGTATTCGCTACGGTTATACTTGGCACGTCTGCTTAATAGCTGGTATATACGCGATCCATATGCTGGCTGATACACATCAAATCCAGTCAGAGTGAATTGTAAGGGAGAACATTATATTGAAAGTACTAGTAAGCACGGGGAGTAGTATTTTTCTACAATTATTATTTTTGTATATATTTATTTCGGGTGTTTTATTGGAAGTTAATCCTTGGTATGCAGTAGTTGTGTATATAAGTGTAGCAATATTAAGTCTTTTCTTTGGGATATATTCGATTGTTCGTTCTGTAAGAAAAGGTTCGAATGCTATTTTTCTAACAATATCGGTTGGAGTTGTAACGTCGTTATTTGCAATATTAATTATCGGCTTTACAGTGTTTGCTTATTTTTTACCGGAAGCAGGTATTCCGCTGGTAATTAGTTTGTAGTATTGGTGGATCGATAAAGCTAATCTTTCTTAATTTATTTGAAAGATTAGCTTTTTTGTTAAAAAAATAATATTTCAAAAGGAAAATGAACTTTTTTAAAAGTAGAAGGTAATAAATATATGATAAGTAGAGAGAGGTGAAAATGTGGACGAAAAATTGCTAATTCATGAAATCAAGGAGGGAAATAAAGAGGCATTTAATACATTAGTACAACCATATATACAAAAAGCGTATAGAGCATCATACCTTATATTACATGATAGAAGTTTGGCTGAGGACGCTGTACAAGAATCGCTTATACAAGCTTATAAATCAATGCATCGTTTTGATGAAAAAATCGCATCATTTAAAACATGGTTTCACCAAATATTGATTCATATGACTTTAAAACAAAAAAGAAAAAAGAGATTAGCTTTTTTACAAATAGAAACGTGGTTTCAAATGAAGGAGGTGAAAACACCAGAAAGCGATTTTCTTATAAAAGAAGAAACGAGAATGGTTATGCAAGCTGTAAAATATTTACCGATAAAACAACAAGTTGTTATAGTTCTCTTTTATTATCAGGATTTATCCATTTTAGAAATTGCACAAGTTTTACATATAAAAGAAGGAACAGTGAAATCGAGATTATACAAAGCGAGAGAGAATTTAAGAGGTTATTTATCTTACTGTATTATGGAGGATCATGAAAAGGAGATGAATGCATGGATCGAATAATAAAGGAAGCTTTTCATGATCAAGCCAGTAAGGTCAACTTTCCAGAAAATCTAAATATAGAGGAACTTATACGTGAAAAGAAGAAGAGAAGATTCAAATTACAGTGGACATTAGTTCCGCTTCTAGTTATTATTTGTTTTTTTTGCAGTTGGAAGATAACAGATACTATCGCTGGGCTATTTGAAACAGAGCAGGTAGAGCATTTATATCATAAATACTTAATTTACGATAACTATTATTATGTACTTACTGAAGATGTAGTGGAGAAAAAAGATGTAGGAAATGAGTTAGGGGAAGTGAAACGCTCTGGAGAATGGGCTTATTTAGAAGAGGGGGATTCAGATATATTTATACCAGGAATAAAATATTATGAAATAAAAGGAGAAAAAAATAAGATTGTTGCTCAAATAAAAAAAGATAATAGAGGACCTCTAGAATATCAGGTTTTAAAGAAAGAAAAACCGATTGAAGAAGTGGATGAGAAAAACATATATGGAGCAAAAAATGATCTAAAGGGAGTTCAAAAATCAATTGAGAATGTTCGTCAAGTGGTACCTTTTTTATATGAGATCACGGACGAAGAATTGAAAATTGACTTTGTAAAATTAGATAATGATAAAAAACATTACTATGTGAAATTAATGTATGGGCCGTATACAAATAACCCTAAACATCCGAAAATTATTTTCGTGAGGCAATATGAAAAGAATTATGTTAATCAATATGCTTCGGATATGTCGTTAGATGGAGATTTTTGGTTTGATAAAAAAGATAGAGTAAATCAATTCAATATAAACAATATGGAGTGGATAGAATACCGATCTAAGAGAGAGAAAGAATACGTATCAGTATTTCATGCAGAACAAAATAACGTTATATATGAAGTATCTGCACAGCTATATATGGCAGAAGAGGTTGAAAAGTTTTTAGAAACTTTTCAACAAAGGAATGTTAAATAGTAAAGTGGACGTGTCAAAGGGTAATTGCTATTAAAGTGAGTAGTATATTAAGGGGAATTAGATAAGGAAGCTGTGTAGAGATTTTTCTACACAGCATTTTTTGTGTCTAGCGTTCAATTACATATGTTTGTTGGTATGTATATATCGCCTTTGTATCAATTTATTAAACTGAAGATGGAGAGTCCCACGTATGAATCAAAAGAATATTAATATGAAAAAATTACCAATAAATATGTTAAAATAACATTGTCATATAACAAGGGGGATTCGTTTGATGGAAAAAGAGCATCTTGCTAAAGTAGATTTAACGAAAAGAATTGAATCAAAATCTAAGTACAATAAGAAACTCGAAAAATATCAAATGCGCTTATTAGCACTACAGCAAATTTTAAAAGAAGAGAAAATAGCTGTTATGCTCGTTATGGAGGGTTGGGATGCAGCAGGTAAAGGCGGAGCGATTAAGCGAGTGACTGAACATCTTGATCCACGTGGATTCCAAGTAAATCCAATTGGCGCGCCTGCTCCTCATGAAAAACGGTATCATTATTTGCAACGTTTTTGGCGGAAACTTCCTCAGTACGGGCAAATTACTATATTCGACCGTTCATGGTATGGGCGTGTATTAGTTGAACGTGTTGAAGGCTTTGCTACAAACGAAGAGTGGACGAGAGCGTATGATGAAATTAATGATTTCGAAAAACTATTAACAGATGATCATTACATAATAGGAAAGTTTTTCTATCATATTAGTAAAGATGAACAGTTAAAGAGATTTACAGAAAGAGAGAACAACCCTCTTAAAAGATGGAAAATTACAGACGAAGACTGGCGAAATCGTGAAAAGTGGGATGAGTATGTTGAAGCAACGGAAGAAATGTTTGAAAAAACAGATAAGCCGAATGCGAAATGGCATATTATTGCGAGTAATGATAAACTATACGCCCGTTTGAAAACATTAAAAGTGATTATTTCATTAATTGAGGAGTATTTCTTAGAACATAATATAGAATTACCTTCTTATTATTATGAAATAAAAGAAGCTAATAAAAAGGAAATTGAGTCTATGCAAGAT
>NZ_JBFPJI010000169.1:0-6847 GCF_040838205.1 Bacillus sp. S4 | reverse complement strand
ATAGAACTACTGTGATACTGAAATATTCAGTTCCAATAAACAACTCCCCTTGCTACTTTTATGATTATTTTATAGCGGGGGCTTATTATATGTATATACAACTTGAGTCACCCGAAAAATGATGAATTCGAATATTGCAGTAAAAAGCGTTATTTAGGAGGTGTTACTATGACGCATATACTGGTGATTGAAGACAACCCAGATATACAAGAACTTATTCGTGAATTTTTAACTGCCCAAAATTTTACCGTTGATGTGGTTGGTGCTGGAACGGAGGGAATTCTTCTTTTCCAAAAAAATTCATACGACCTTGTCCTCCTTGATGTAATGTTACCGGATATAGATGGTTATAGTATTTGTAAAATTATGCGAGGACAGTCTGATGTACCAATCATTATGTTAACAGGCTTACATAATGAGGAGAGTGAAATTAAAGGGTTTGAGTTGGGCATTGATGACTATATTACAAAACCGTTCCATTACACGGTATTTATTAAACGCGTAGAAGCTGTATTAAGAAGGACAACAACGAAGGAAGCCGAAACTGCAACTATACTACAATTCCATGAATTGATGTTAAATTCTACAGCATATGCGGCTTATGTTCATGGTAATCAAATTGAACTAACAACTAAAGAGTTTGAGATTATATATACGTTGTTACAAAATCGAGGAAAAGTATTATCAAGAAGTGATTTGTTAAATAAGGTATGGGGCTATGAACATTATGGTGATGTAAGAGTTATAGATACACATATTAAAAATTTAAGGAAAAAATTAGGGATTACTTATATTAAAACGGTGAAAGGCATTGGCTACAAAATCGAAGCATAGTAAGGATAACATCACCAAAAATATTTTCATCAAAACCCTATTGTTTTGTGTTCTTTTATCAATTTGTCTTTATCAAATCATTTATTTTCTAGCTTTAAACTATGATAAAGGGCGTTATGCGAAAAACCCTGAAACTCAAACTGTGGAACATGCGGATTCAGTTACGAAAAACGAACAAAATAAAAGAGAACAGAATAAAGCTGTTTCAGAGGGTAGCATTTCAAATTTCCAGTCATCTATTATAGATTTCAAAACACTCTCTACGGCTATTAATCATCTTTTGCAACCTAGCCAAACTACAAAAGCAAAAGAAAATGTAGCAAATCTTTCGGAGGAAAGTAACAAAACTGAATCACATACTAAAGCGGAACAAATAGCCGCTAACACTGATTCCTTACATACACAAAATACAACAAAGAAAACAAACGAAACACATGATAATCCTAGTTTAGCAGAGATAATGCAACAATTAGCTCCAAATATTGGTGCAACAATGCTTGCATTATCTCTGCTCGGTTCTTTAGTTTATGCCAAACTAATTGCCAAACCTTTTCAATATATGAGTGATACTTTAAAAGATATTATAAATCTGGACTTTTCAGATCAACAATCACCTAACAAAAATACAGATCAAACAGATTTTAATTTGCAAGTAGCCGCTTCACAAGTCCCAACCATTGTGAAAAATCTACATGAAACAAATACAGATTTACGAAATGAGCTCAAGAAAGAACAACAATTAGAACAATCTCGCAAAGAATTTATGTCTATGGTATCCCATGAATTAAAAACACCTATCGCAGCCGTTATGGGCCAACTAGATGGCATGATTCACGGAATCGGTGCTTACAAAGATAGAGATAAGTACTTAAAACGTTCCTACGAGATGATGCAGGATATTAACGTATTAACGGAAAAGATGTCAGAATTATCCAAAATGCAAAATCCTCAATTCAAACCGAATTTAGAAGTTATTTCACTATCTAACATCATTGAGGACGTTATGAAGAAAGTAGATTATTTTATATCTGTAAAGCAATTAAATGTTCAATCTAATATTAAACAAGACGTACAAATTTTAGCTGATCCTAAATTTATTCAAACTGCTATTTTTAATATTATTTCAAATGCAATTCACTATACAATCGATCATCAGCATGTATATATAAAGCTTTATGAAAAACCGAACGGTTACGCATTAGAAGTATTAAATACAGGTTCACAAATTGATGAGGACAAACTCGCTCATTTATTTGAGCCATTCTATCGCGCTAATCCTGGAAATAACGGTTTAGTACAAGGTAGCGGTCTTGGATTATATATTGTAAAACAAATACTAGATAAACATCAGTTTCCTTATGGAATACAAAACACACCTCAAGGTGTAAAATGCTCAATTGTCTTTCCAAAAGCAATGTAAACTACTACTATAATTTCATACCCCAAACTCATACTTCGTATGAGTGGCGGAATTTTGTAGAGTCTCTGTCTCTGTTTCGTTCGCCCGTTGTCCTTATTAGGATAACGGGCGTTTTTTATTTATCCCGCTATTTGAGGGCATTAAAACTCCCACCTCAAAATTCGGCTGGAGCAAAGAAGTTAGGTGGGAGTCGGGCTAATAATCAGTGGGGGATGAACAAAATCCCCACTGATTAAAGTTTCACTTTATATAAGGAGGTTTTCACATGGAGAAATTTAAGTATTCATTACTAGTTTTATTCGGCGCTTGTAGCTACGGCGTACTTTCAACTATTTTTAAACTCGGATTCATCGAAGGATTTTCATCACACCAACTACTAGGAGGACAATATGTCTTCGGATGGATTGGACTCCTTTTACTCGTTCTGTTCTTTTCACGTCATAAAGTATCAAAAAAACAATTCTTTTCGTTACTAACAGTCGGCACAACAATGAGCATGACAGGTATTTTCTATGCTATTTCCGTAGAAGAATTGCCAGCCTCTATCGCTGTCGTTTTACTCTTTCAGTTCACTTGGATTGGTGTAGTCATCGAAGCGATTGCGAATCGAACATTCCCAAGCCGTGAGAAAGTTATATCTATTATTATTTTATTTACTGGTACATTGTTTGCTGGTGGAGTATTTGAAGGTCTTGGACAAAACTTTTCTACGAAAGGTATTATTTTCGGACTATTAGCTGCCGTCTCTTTCTCATTCTATGTATTTGTAAGCGGGCGCGTTGCTACAGATGTTCCGCCTTATACGAAAAGCTTTCTTATGACAACGAGTGCTACTCTTATTGTATGCTTATTTTTCCCGCCTACCTTTTTAACAGATGGTACCTTACAAGCAGGCCTATGGAAATATGCTTTCTTCCTTGGACTGTTCGGGGTTATTATACCTGTCATTTGTTTTTCAATTGGGGTACCAAAAGTAGGAACAGGACTTGGTACAATATTAGGTGCAGCTGAATTACCAACAGCCATTATCGCTTCTATTACACTTGTTCATGAAGTTGTATCGCCAATGCAGTGGATTGGGATTGTGGTTATATTACTCGGTATTTTCACACCACAACTACTTACTGCTAGGAAAGAAAAAAAACAGCATACGATGCATAGTGCGTGAAAACATCAACTTGTATATAAATGTGAATAAAGTTGCGATATGTTAAACTTTATTACTACCTTCAAAATAACATATGATATTGCGGCTATTATTCTCGTAATTCTTGCTGTGCTTTTCTTTTTAAAAGATAAGAAAGAGGGTTATACAGCATGACAAAAGACCTTTCATTTATTTGAAAGGTCTTTTCCTTATATTTCACTTTACCGCTCCATATAACTTCTCTATCTCATGTTCAATTTGTTTTACATCGATTCGCTCAAATAATGGCTGTACATTATCAATTCGGTTTGGCAACGTGTTTTGAGGTTCCCAATTTACTTTAACACTCGATAATGTATTTCTAACTCTTTCACTTGAAAACGGTAAAAATGGTTCAAGCAGTTGTGCAAAGTTTGCTATCAGGTAAACACAATTATAAATTGTTTCCTCACATGGAACTGGGTCCTCTTCTCTTTGTTTCCAAGGCTGCTTTTCATCAAAGTATTTATTTGCAAAGCGTACTGCATCAAATATTGTTTCTAGTGCCACCTTAAATTTAGTTTGCTCAATCGCCTCTCCTACACTTTTATATAATCCTTCTACCTTATCTCTCAGCTCTATATTAATATTTGCTTTTGGCACAATGCCATCATAATACTTTTCAATGAACTTCAACGTCCGGTTCACAAAGTTCCCGTATGCGCCTAATAGTTCACTATTATGACTGTAAATGAATTCACGCCATGAAAAATCAGTATCACGATTTTCTGGTGCATTTACTGTTAAAAAGTAACGAATAGAATCTGGATTATAGCGTTCCAATATATCAGGTACCCATACTGCCCAGTTTTTACTTGTCGATAACTTTCTTTTTTCTACTGTTAAATACTCATTCGAAACGATATGACGCGGGATCGCTTCTTCTCCTATTCCAAGTAATACCGCTGGCCAAATGATTGAATGAAACGGAATATTATCCTTACCATGTACATAATATGTTTTCACATCTCTATCCCAAAACTCTTGATCAGCTTTCTCTGTTTCGTCAGCCCAGTGTTTACTCGCTGAATAATATCCTGTCACCGCTTCAATCCATACGTAAATTTTCTTATCTTCATATCCTTCCACTGGAATTGGTACCCCTATTGGTAAATCACGTGACACTGCCCTATCTTGTAACCCTTCCTTTAAATATCTCTCTGTTAATTGAATTGCATTGTCGCGCCATGTTCCTTTTTGCTTTGCAATTTCTACGGCCGCTTTAATTTGCTGCTGAAATTTATGCAATGCAAAATAGAAATGCTCTGTTTCCTGTACTGATGGCGTACTACCGCATAACTTACATTTCTTTTCTAACAAATCGAGTGGATCTAAAATAGCGGAACAAGCATCACATTGATCACCCCTCGCTGCTTCATGGCAATGCGGACAAATACCTTCTACATATCGATCCGGTAAAAATTGCGTACACGTTTCGCAATAAGCTTGTTCAACGACTTTTTTATAAATATAACCTTCTTCTAATAGTCGCAAAAAGACTTTTTGAACCGTTTCATGATGATGTTCACTATCTGTGCGTGTATAGCAATCATACGTAAAACCAAGATTATGAAAACATCGCTCGAATTCTTCATGATATTGATCAGCTATTTTCTTTACTGTAACCCCTTCTTGCTTTGCTCTAATTGCAATCGGTGTTCCATTACAATCACTTCCTGAAACATACAACACATTCTCACCTTTAGCCCTATAATAACGCGCTAAAATATCTCCTGGTAACAAACTAGCAATATGCCCAAGATGTAACGAACCATTTGCATACGGCCAAGCGCCTCCAATAAAAATACTCATCTTATATTCCTCCTTTAAAATATAAAAAGCCCCACCCCTATCTTAAAAAAGATAAGGGCGGGGCTGTATAAACAGTCGCGGTACCACCTTATTTCGTCAGTCATTCACATAACTAACCTTAACAAGTACGGAGCAATTCTTGCTCTTATACTGTGGTTTTGATAACGAGAACCAACTCTCGTCGCCGCCTACTATTATCATTTGATAAGTTCAGAACGAAGCTCAAAGGCCATTGTTCAAATGAATATTCTTGCTTCTTCTCAGCTACCGAAGCTCTCTGGAAAGAATGGTTCCATTCTACTTTTCCTTTTCAACGCTTTTATGTATAACACGTATTTTACGACTTAATACCAGAAAAATCAAACTTTTTTAAAAAAGCAGGAAATCCTACTCATTCACCGAATAACTATACGTTCACAAAAGGAGTGATAAAATTGAATCAAAAGCAACTAAGTACTATTAATGAAAAAAGCTGGAATGCAGCTGCCTATGAAGCTTGGACTAATCGTCACGGCACACCGACAGAATATGCAAAAAAACTCATGCAAGATCCTGTTCATGAAGTCTCCTACTATTTACCCTACATACAATCTCCAAAAGGAAAGCGTATTATTAATTTACTCGGATCAAAAGGCAACAAAGCAGTTGCTCTTGCTCTTTTAGGAGCCGATGTAACAGTTGTAGATATTTCAGCAAGTAATGAAAAATATGCAACCGAACTAGCCGAAGCTGCTGACGTCTCTATTCAGTATATCGTTTCCGATGTACTAGATTTAAATCTATCCCAATCATTTGATATCGTATTACTGGAACTTGGCGTGCTCCATTACTTTTTAGACTTAAAGCCACTCTTTCATATAATCTCTCACTTACTAAAACAAGATGGGACATTTATACTGCGTGACTATCATCCCGTTTATACAAAATTATTAGGAGTAGATCATCCATCATTTCGAGCAAATGGAAATTATTTTGATGAGGAACTTATTGAAGATGACGTAGCTTATAGTACTCTCCTTACGGAATCACAGAAATACGCTTTACCGAGAACAAAAATTAGGCGCTGGACACTAGGAGAAGTTATTTCAGCAATGGCAGAAACAAATTTCAAGGTTGAAAAATTGATTGAAGAACACGGACCTCATCAAAGGTGGGTCTTCCCTTCTACTTCACCCGAAGGAATTGAAGAACGCATACCCGGTCTATATACATTAATTGCGACAACATGCAAAAAAGGATCCCTTCACGGATAGGATCCTTTTTTTGCATGCTTACGCATATAAGTTGAGGTTGGAGATTACCATAATTCTGTAGAATAGGACACAAGATATTTCAACATTCGTCTCTGACTTACGTCGTCAAAAAGGGGTATGACCAACATAACGAAGAGTAATGTTTTAGTTGATAGTGATAATCGTTATCAACTAATTAGAAGTATACAGGATGTTATTTCAAATTACAATAGCCTTTCTGGTTTTTATTTATGAATTTTTTGATATACAAATGTATACATTTTAAGAACATTTACTCATATCAATTTGCCTCCTTCCGTTATCTGCTATAATTTTCACTGAACAGATTAATAACTTCATAAT
>NZ_JBFPJI010000168.1:0-6952 GCF_040838205.1 Bacillus sp. S4 | reverse complement strand
AATCAGTGGGGGTTTTGTTCATCCCCCACTGATTATTAGCCCGCACCAATCGGGCTTTTACAGGCAGTTGATCCCCCACCTAACTTCTTTGCTTTTGCTGAATTTTGAGGTGGGGATCTTACTGCCCACAAATAGCCGGATAAAATGTAGAAAGGCTCTTATAAGTTGTTTGATTTTCTTCCAATTAAATGTGCTTGTGCTCAATACGTTCTATCTATTGGTAATAAGACGTTCATAATGACTCAAAAAGGGATTCTTGAAGGAGGGTTAGAATCAACACATACCGATTTAAATTTATTATTAGAACGTCAAGCTACACCATTAAAACAAGCATTAATACATTTATTAGCAAACACAAAATAGATGAATCAAATTCCTCAGCCGAAATCAAACAATGAATTTTGTATCTTTCTTTTCTATGAACTGGTTCCTAAACTGCCCGTTTCTACAATAAAAATAGAGCTGTCCATAAGTCGGTTTCACCAACTTATGAGGCAGCTCCCTCTTAATTTCACCTTATTCTATCGATGAATCCAAACTGCACCTGCAGACTTGTCTTCAGCTTGACCTACTACTTCAAACTTCAATCCTAGTTTCGGCAACTTACGTCCTGCATCTGGAATAGCGCTGTTGATGTACTGCTTAGAATCATCAAATTTTGCAACTCCTGGTAATCCTTTATAGTCAAAGATACCGCGAGTTGGCGAATCTACTCTCCATGCTGGCGCTTGATCAAATGAGAATGCCGCATCGGCAATTTGATAACGCGTACTGCTCTTCACAGTCGGTTGTCCGTTTAATGTTCCTACGATTGCCTCTGGATGAGAATCTACTACTCCTAGGAATCCTTCACCTGGATGAACGCCTACCCAGTTATCTGTAAAGCTTTGATCCGCATACCATACAACCATTCCTGTATTAAATACTGGACCACGCGCATGTTGTAACGCCGTGTCAGAACCAGCGTAATTTCTCCACTCTACATAGTAGTTATTTTTTTTCTGTTCCAATCCGTTAGATACAGTAAATCCTTTTAACGTCATTGCTGGCTGGCCTTCTGCATCATCAGAGAAAACAACTTTGCCATCTACAGTTAATGCTGCATTATCTAACGCAAATCCTTTATAAGCTACTGCAATATCTGTTAAATACTCAAATTGCAGCTTTACTTTTTTCCCTTTGAATTGGCTTAAATCGTAAGTTTTATCAACCCACTTACCATCAGTTGTATCCGCGCCGCCTTTTACATCTTTTTCGCCCATTCTATCAATACGTGTCTTCGTTCCATCTTCTGCAATCGCATATACATCAAGGAAATCATACTTCGCTTCAAGTTCGTAGAATGCCTTATAATCGAACTTAGCATTCGTTGCATTTGTTAAATCAAATACTGGTGTCTCAAGTGTTGTATGAATGTCATTTCCTTTTGTACTGTAATAAAACTTCTTACCAAATGCCGATTCGATATTTTTGATATCTTTGTCTGGCAAGTTAACACGAACGATTCCTGGTCGTTTTGATTTTGTAACACTTTGATCTAAATATGTTGCAACACCGACTCCTGTGCGAAGTTTATCATAATCTACCTCAACGATATTCGCCCAGTTGCCCGTCATATTCTTTTGGAAAAACTCTTTATTTTGTGGTGAGAAACTTGTTGGCTCTGTTCCTGCAATTTTTCCAGCCCAGCTGCCGCCGCTCATAATAGACCATGACTCAACAGGTTCACCTTGTCCTGAATACTTTGTATCGTACTCATCTGGTAAGCCTAAATCATGACCATACTCATGCGCAAACACACCAACTGCTCCGTCCTCAGGCTCGATTGTATAATCGTATGCAGCCATCTTTCCGCCCCAATTTGAAACAGAAGATTTTGTGCCATCAATCGCATATGGTTTTGATCCAAGTTTTGAACGATGAGACCAAATCGCATCATCTTTCAATTTACCGCCGCCAGCTTCTTGACCCACGCCAGCATGTACAACCATTAAATGATCAATAATGCCATCTGGCTCGTTTTTATTTCCATCACCATTTTGATCATATTGATCGAATTGATCATAGTCTGCTAAATTAATTCCTTTTGCTACCGCTGCCTTTAATGCTTCTTTCACAAAATCACGTGGCCCTAAAGGACCTTTGTTATCATGGCCAGTACCCGCATCCGAACCGTAATCTGAAGCTTTCCCTGGAACAGTAAGCCATTCCGTTACAGTTCCATCAACTGTGTAGCTCCCGCCAGATTGTTCTTCATAAAATTGTTTAAATGTATTAATCTTCGATCCATCAAATAACGTAAATGGTTCATCACCAAATAACATTTTTTGATAATGTTCACGATTAAAGTCCTTAGAATACATGTATCCTGGCTCTTGATCAATATTGTTATGCTTAAAATCGCTAAATTCTACAAGTAAAACAAGTACTTTATCTTTTCGAACAGCACCGTTGTACTCTTCTTGCTTCGCTGGTGCAGTAGGTACTTTTCCATTTAATTTACTAGAATTCAATCCAGCACCTTGTCCAGCTGCTGGCCCTACTGTAGGCTGCTGCGCCTGTTCATTTTCCTTCATTTTTGCATCTTTTACTTTTTTCATAAAATCAGAAGCCTCTTGCGTAAGACTATCTCCTGTCAAGATTTCTTTACCAGGGTTTTCCCCTTTCTTTTTCTCAACATATTTTTCGACAGCCTTTGACGTCTCAGCTTGTGATGCAGATTGATCAATTACGCCCCGTTGTTTTAGTGCTTCTGCCAAACGCTCATCCGGTATTAAATGCTCATCTATTGGTAGAGATGGTGTTGGTGGTGTCTCAGCATAAGCTGCATGACTTCCAAAAGCAAAACTACTACTTAGTACTGCCGCTGTTGCTAAAACTGATAAAGGTTTTAACTTCTTATTCTTTTTCAATGTATTTCCTCCCCAGTGCCTGCGAATTATCATTTTTTTTGCCGATAGCAACATAATATTCTCTTTATAGAGAATATTCAATCTTTTTCAACAAATAAAATGTTGAGAAATATTTTTTTGTGCAGGGTGGAATGCGTAAAATAGCAAAATACAAAAGTTCTGCTGGTTTATGTTTTTTTTAGTTTTGCATATAACCATAAAGTGGGATCACTTGTTCTTTTATCTTGATAGCGATGGAGTAAAATGCTTATTTACAATACTAAGGAAATACAACATACAAACAGCCCAAGTTCCTCATTGGAACTTGGGCTGTTTGTTATTTGAATGAACACTTTCCATATGGATTCTTATAAGATTTTGAATCAGTTTATGTAGATTCACTTTACAAAAAGGCTGTTATTTGTTTTAAGTGCAATAGTCATACTTGCTCGATTCACTTATTTTTTGGCAATAAATAAGTGATCACCACCTAAGGAATCCTATTGAATTCCTTTTCTATTTATATTCTAATTACCCTTAGAATTATCAGAACATTATTGAAAAAGTTTTTTTCTTTCAATCTATCACACTTAATTTCTTGCTAGTATATACATACCAATATACAAATAAATTTGGAAGCTATCTCATTTTTCGACACACAACAACTCTATAATTACACACAAGAATACACTGAAAAATTAGCAATCAAGTTTTACGAAGAAAGCGACACTGTCAAAGCTAGTAAATACTTTTATATTAGTCATCAAGCTAAAGAAAAAACTTTCGAAAAAGGAGCGTTAAAATAATGAAAAAACTTTTTGGAACGATTTTAGGTTTATCACTTTCAGTTGCATTATCTATAGGGTTATCATTCTCTTCACAATCAGATTCTAAGAAACAAGTTGATTCGACTAAATCTAGTACAATTATGTACATGCAATCCAGCCACGGTGAATCCTGGTAATACAAAGAGTTTTTTATCCGTTAACATCATTAATTACGAAAAGGGCACTCCCTCAATGGAGTGCCCTTTTCGTAATTAATAGACAACATATAGCAGACTACTTATTAACTTCAGCCCATTTAACCTTGAACTCCGCATCGAAATCATTTGCGCAACACGTTCGAAAATATAAATCTATGATGTTAGAAACAGACTAATCGATCTGTTCTTGTTGTTTCAATTTCATACTAAAAAGGAATGTGTTGTATCATTTCGAAAACACGATTTATAACCAAGTCGATTTACTTCTATTATAAAGGAAATCGAGAAATGTATTTCCCAATAGAAGAACACGCCAAAATAAATACTAACCTAAAGAGGTGTTAATAACATGAAAAATGGTTCTGGTGCAAAAAGATAATAAAGCGCATAGATTCCTAACGGAATCGTATCTTATGCTGCAAGTCCAAACAATTGATGGATGAATTCTTTCTGATTTTGGACAGACTGGTCCCGTAAATCAAGCTGCTCTTTTTTAATCATATGCATGGCTTCTACTCCAGAAAGAATGGATGTAGCTGTGTCAAAACATTTGAACCCTAGCATAGAACGGATTCGCTTCTTTATAAAGCGATGATCTTGTTCTACTATGTTATTCAAGTACTTTTGTTGTCTAAGTCGCATACGACCAGGTATGCTTTTTTCTTTTTTCAACTGTTCAATTGCTATAGGATAAGCTGGATTTTTATCGACTGTTATAACGCGAGGTTTTGAAACATGAAAAGAATGCAAAGCCTTTTTGAAAAAGCACTTTGCAGCCTTCCGGTCTCTTGTTTTGCTTAGGTA
Organism: Bacillus sp. S4; assembly: GCF_040838205.1. Classification (NCBI taxonomy): domain Bacteria; kingdom Bacillati; phylum Bacillota; class Bacilli; order Caryophanales; family Bacillaceae; genus Bacillus; species Bacillus sp. S4. The sequence continues at coordinate 2,272 of NZ_JBFPJI010000168.1, read as the reverse complement.
AAAATCGATTGTATTTCCTTTCGAATCAACAGCACGATACAGGTACATCCATTGACCTTTTACTTTGATATATGTTTCATCGACTCTCCATGAGTCATTTGTTTGTTTAAGGTGACGTCGGATTCGTTTGTCCAATTCAGGACCGTACTGATGAACCCAACGCATAATCGTTGTATGAGAAATGGATAAACCTCGTTCCTCCATCATTTCCACTAAATCACGAAAACTGAGGTTGTACCGTAGGTACCATCTTACTGTTAACAAAATAATATCAGGCTGATAATGCTTCCATTTGAATACATTTTCTTTTTCCATACCAATCACGCACCTTCTTTAGACTAGTAGTATCAGTATGTCCAAGATTTGTAGATTGATTGCAATTGTCCTGAAGTTTTTGCACCAGAACCGGATCTTTTAATATCCCTTTGGAAGTTGGTAACTTTTTCTAGTAATGAGCCCATTATTTTAACCTAGATAGCAAAATCCTTCTTGTATACATATGTAGCTTGTAACCATCTTATCGACATAATACATTTAATTCGTTCTTAATTCATGGATTACTTTCAAAAGACAAACAAAAATAATGAATACTTACAAATTAAAAAGGCAAGCATCAAAATGTGCTTGCCCTTTCTTCTAACGACGATGTTCCACAAGATCAATTACACCTAAAACAACGTGAGCTAAACCAAATCCAAATACTGTATTTGCAATCATCTTATTAGATCCACGAGTTTGCTTCAAGGCATAACCCGCAGCTGTAACTGCTGTACCTAATGTAGTCGGAATTAATCCTTCACGAATATTCATAGTAACGTCCTCCTAGTATCGCAGTTAGTAATCCTGCTTTAATACTTTAGAATTAAAGTACTAAAACAAGTATTAGTATTTTCCTGTCTTGTGAAAATATGTGGAGTTATTTTAAATAACTTCTTTTAATTATGATACAGCGTAACTAAAAATGTTAATGCGTAAGTTGTTTTAATACATTTACATGTTCCCTATCTTTATCTAAAATATCATGTATTAACATATGACTTTCTGGATCTAAATCACCTTGTACAATTTCTTCTGATATTTGAACGCCATAATAACCTTCGCCCTTTAACGCGCTACTTACAATTTCTTCAGTTGTATCTGGTGCTGTAAATTGACTTATCAAACCTTGAACAGAGCCAACGATTCCTTCATTATCAACCGGCACTCCTCCTAGATTTTGTATTCTTTCTGCTACTTCTAAGGCATGTTGTTTGTGATCTTGTTGTATTCTTTGAAATTCCTTTTTTATTTCTGGATCTTTTAACTTATCTATATAATGCTCATAGGCATGAATACCCATGTACTGCCCTTTTAGAAAGGCATTTAATGTATTGACTACACTCTGTTTTTCCATATCATCAATTCCTTTTTACGTTATCCTTTGACAGAAGTCAATGGATTATCCATATCGTGTGTGCCATACTATCAGTTAATTTTTTGTTATATCGTACCTCTAAATCCTCTCTCCTCTTTCACTCAGCTTGATATAAATATCATTTTTGTTTAATCAATTCCCATTAGGTTCATACTAACTTTTGTTTAAGAAATATGAGAAATGGAGATGGATTAAATATGGAATTTGAAGGTAGAAATTCTACAGAATCTGCACTTCTTCATTATAAGTATGGTTTGGGTTTATTTACTGAGAAGATGCCTAAACTAGCCGAAGAATTTAATTCCTTTACGGAAGAATGCTTTAAAGAAGGCACCTTATCAAAAAAGCAAAAGCAGTTAATTGCTTTAGGTATTAGCCTTTATTCTCAGGATGAATATTGTATTATTTATCACATTAAAGGATGTCTAGATCAAGGAGCTTCAGAACAGGAGATCTTTGAGACGGTGGGAGTGACAGCTGCATTTGGTGGTGGTGCTACTATGAGTCAGGCAGTAACTCTTGTACAAGAGTGTATACAAGAGTTACTGCAGTAATAGGACTATCATCATGAATTGAGGAATATATTTATCGAGTTCATGTGTTGCTATCTTTACACAATAAATAAAAAACAAAAAACTTGAGCGTGTGCGAAGTATACTCAAGTTTTTTGTTTTTATCCTTAATTCATACTGGCGGTACCCAAACAAAAGAATGGAGATAGTTAACAAATATCTGTTTTTATAGTTTATAGGTGAACATAACTATGATTTCACTTTACATATGTAAATTACTATTGAATATAAGCATATGTGATGCCGTAAGAATGCTACATTCTTCTTTATTGACCTATACTTATAT
>NZ_JBFPJI010000167.1:0-6986 GCF_040838205.1 Bacillus sp. S4 | reverse complement strand
ATATTTACTATTTTGTAAATGTTTCCAAAGTAAAAATTCGAAAAATATTCACTTTTTGTAAGGAAATATGTAAAAAATATTGTTTAGGAGAGGAATGATGAAAGTGCATACATCTTTATATAGGAGTATAATGAAAGATACAATAACCTACTAAAGTGGGAGAAATTAGGGGCGGTAAAATGATGTTTGAAGTTGTGGGGAGCTTTATAGCGATTTTATTATTTTTATTTTCTTATATGCAGTTGAAGAAAGTGCGTCATCATGAAACAACTACATATTTTGATGGACTGGATGGTGTGCACACATCGATAACATATGATAGTGGTGGGGATATATAACTTTCTTTTTATGCATGGTATGATGGCAATAAGAAATAGTACGTAATATAGTTCGTAAGTGATGAATGGGGAGTGGAAAGAATGCGAATTTCTTTTATTCGTCATGGTCGTTTGGACAGTACTATAGAGCCAATGACAATTATTTCATTTCGTGAATGGATGAAGCAATATGATTTAGGGACTACAGTAAAAAAAACTCCTATACCAATTGAAACAATTGAGATGATTGAATCAGCGAATTTGGTCGTAACGAGTGATCAGAGGCGTGCTGCGCGATCAACAGCCGAATTAACGGATTCTTTATCTTTTGTGCAAAATCCTCTTTTTAGGGAAGCTGAAGTTCCAACGAGTTTTTATGCTCCAAAATGGTTGAAATGTAAACCTAATGTATGGATGTTTATTGGACGTACACGATGGATAGTTGGTTATAGTAAAGATGTTGAGTCTTATAAGGAAGTACGAGAAAGAGCAAGGCAAGCTGCTAATATGTTGCACCGCTATGCGCTCGTACATGGACGTATTGCCCTTGTAGGTCATAGTTATTTTAATCCGATGATTGGGACTGAACTGAGGGCAATGGGGTGGTCTGGTTCGCCTATTTTCCATAGGAAGCCATGGGGATGTACAACATATACATTTCATGAGGCGATGGATGGAAATGTATTAAATACAAAATTAACTTAAAAGAGGCTGTCCCTTTGGCAGCCTCTTTCTCTACATAACAAGCAAAAAAGAATTGTCTTTTTAAGATATAGAAACCAATGACCGTAATGGTTTTATTAGATGGGCATACGGTTCGCCAACGAGCATAACGGTTGTATCTTTTTTATAACCAAGTTTTTCATATAGTGAAAAAGCACGTTTGTTTTCTAAATTAACAAGTAAGGCAATTTTTTCATGACCTTTTTCAGTTGCATGAAGTTCAGCGGCATCGATTAATTTAGAGCCAATGCCACGTCCACTGTACATATTTGAAACTGACAACGTGTCAATATAATACTCATCAAGTTCAGCTTCTTTTTCTAACGTAATGGATTCATCTTCATGTAGTTCTCTTAAGTGGTGTACGATTGGTGCATCAAGTTGCTCAGCGTCACTACCGTGATAAACGACAATAACTCCAACTACTTTTCCATCTTGTTCAGCCACTAAACAGTTTTCATAGCTCAATCGATTATTTTCTTTTGCGAACCATGTTTCAAGTCCTAGTATTACTTTTGCTTCAATTGTGCTACCTGTGATTTTTTCAGCAATTTCGTGCAGAGCGTCATACAGTAAAGGTGCTACTCCTACCGCATCTGTCTTTTTTGCTTTCCGAATCATAGTATCCCTCCTAGTTCTATGTATATATTGTAGCATAAAATAAAATAACAAACAGTGGCTTGGAACTTTGTTATACAGAGCGTCAAAAAGTTTGATATAGAGAAGTAGCTATGTTAGTATATGATATTTAGTGCGAATATAATAAAGTGATATAGCTATAAAAATAATGAAAGTGAATTACATAATAGCAACGGGATAATTTTACCGTTGTCGACCTATAGAAGATGCGATAAAATAAACTATTGCAGAGAGGTGAAATACATGGATAAACAATTAGCAAATGCAATTTTGGATCAGCTGAAAAATGGTGAAATAAAGGAGTATGTTGCGACGAAAGATGTATTTTATACGTTCAGGGAAGTTGTTGTAAATCGAGAAGATTTTAAACATATTATCGGGAACGCACAGCGCGGTGGACAGGTAATTTATACATATTCAGAAACACCACGTTCATAAATAGAAGATAAAGGAGAGGAGAATTATGGGGGATTTTAAACAAGGCATCTTGCCACATTGGGATTACATGTGGAAAGATAGAGCTGGGAATAGGTTTATGGGAATGGTTATGTATCCAGAGAAACGAAAATGTTCAGTAAAAATGCTTCAGAAAATAAAAAGAGCATATGAGCAAGCAATAGAAATTAAAGTAACTGTACAAGTTCAACATACATATCAGTACGTAGAAGGAATGATTGTATACTTTGATGAAGAAGCTCCTGTATGCACAATGCTTGATAAAGATGAGAATCCACATCATATATTTGTAAAAGATATTTTGCGTATTGAGCACCCTGAATAATTTTTTTCATAAATAAATTGAAGTTCCATAATAATAATCTTTTTCTATAATAGTTATCTTTTAGTATGTAACGAGGAACGAAAGAGTATGTATAAATATTTAATAAAGTAAAGTTGATAAATGTAATCGTTTTTTGGAACAGATTATCGTTTAAGGTCTGTTCTTTTTTGCGTGATGCTGGAGAAATATATTACTCCAGCATTTACTGTTTTATGACAAAAAATATTGTTAACTTTTTTAAAAACAAGGTTAAATTCGTTGACAACTTTTTTGAAAAGCACTTTATTGACATGAGTTTTAGAATGTTGTTTCATAGTCTTTGTATTGAAAAAAATCGACGGTCATGTCGAAAAGTAAAAGTTAAAAAAAGAAAGAATTTATACATATATCTTGTGTCTTATTTTGAAACGTAATACAATATATAGAGAAATCAAGAAACGACATACAGAGAATATAGATTGGAGAGGGAGGGTCGGAAATGTTAGTTGCATATGATTCTATGACAGGAAACGTGAAGCGTTTCATCCACAAATTAAATATGCCGGCCGTTCAAATTGATGAAGCTCTAGTATTAGATGAAGACTTTATTCTTATTACGTATACAACAGGTTTTGGAAATGTACCGGAACGTGTTTTAGACTTTTTAGAACGCAATAATGAAAAATTAAAAGGCGTATCTGCAAGTGGCAATCGTAATTGGGGAGACATGTTTGGTGCAAGTGCTGACAAAATTTCTACTAAATATGAAGTGCCTATTGTATCAAAATTTGAGTTATCTGGAACAAATAATGATGTAGAATATTTTAAAGAAAGGGTGCGGGAGATTGCGACACATTGAACTGAATAATGAAATCACGCAAATGCAGGACGGTTTTTATCAGCTTCATAAAGATAAAGAGGCATTAGAAGTCTTTATGGAAGAAGCTAGAGAGAATACCGTTCATTTTAATAGCGTGGCAGAGCGAATGGAGTATATGAAAGAACATGATTACTATTACAACGTTCTGGACGAGTATAGCTTGGAGGAAGTAGAAGGAGTTTATAACATCGCTTATGGTGAAAACTTCGAGTTCCAATCTTATATGGCAGCATCTAAGTTCTATAAAGATTATGCGTTAAAAACGAATGATCAAAAACAATACTTAGAAAGCTATGAAGATCGTGTAGCAATTGTGTCATTATACCTAGGACGCGGTGATGTTGCGAAGGCAAAACAATTCGCAAGCATGATTGTAAAACAAAACTACCAACCAGCGACACCAACCTTTTTAAATGCGGGAAGAAGCAGAAGAGGAGAAATGGTGTCTTGTTTCTTGTTAGAGATGGACGATAGCTTAAATTCAATCGGTTTTAACATTAATACTGCGATGCAATTATCGAAAATCGGTGGTGGAGTAGCTTTAAACTTATCTAAGCTACGCGCACGTGGTGAGCAAATTAAAGGTATTGATAACGCCGCAAGTGGTGTAGTGCCTGTTATGAAATTGCTTGAAGATTCGTTTTCATATGCGAATCAACTTGGCCAACGAAAAGGTGCCGGCGCTGTATACTTAAACATTTTCCATTGGGATATTATAGAATTCCTTGATACAAAAAAAATAAATGCCGATGAGAAGAGCCGTATTCAGTCTCTATCAATCGGAATTATCATTCCAAGTAAGTTCTTTGAGCTTGCTGAGAAAAACGAACCTTTCCATGTTTTCGCGCCTTATACAGTATTTAAAGAGTACGGAAAACATTTAGATGATATAGATATCGACGAAATGTACGATGAATTAATGAGCAATCCGAAAGTGAAGAAGAAGCCACTAGATATTAGTGCGCGTGATATGCTTATTAAAATTGCTATGATTCAGCTTGAGTCTGGTTACCCATACTTAATGTTTAAATCAAATGCAAATAACCAGCATCCACTGAAGGATATTGGAACTGTGAAGATGTCGAACTTGTGTTAAATATGTAGCACCTTCTAGCAGAAATGCTAGTCGAAAACTCCGTTAAACGGGGAAAGCCTCAAGTTTGAGGTAACCTACCGTGCTAAATCTTATCTTAGAATGAAAATATAAAAGTTCAGAATGTATCTTATTATTTTGTATAGCAGAGTTATTGAACAACATAAAGTAATAAGAGACTTTCTGAAAGATTAAGATAAGTAAAAGCCTAACGACTATCCCATTTGGGAGTAGAGCGCAAGCGATTGGCGCTCGAAAAGCGGAGCACCTAACCAGGTAATGCTGTAGGTGATGATATAGTCTGTCCTGTATGGTGACATACAGCAGTTGCATGAGCAACGGACTGAGGAGTAGCGAACTCGGTTGAACATTCGAGACAGAAATCTTCCAGCTACAAGAAACTTCTGAAATAAATGATTACGGTACAGAAGACATTATCCGTCGTGATATTAACTGTAACTTAGGATCGTTAAATATCGTAAACGTAATGGAAAATAAAGAAATTCGTGAAGCAGTTCATGCGGGAATGGAAGCTTTAACAGCTGTTTCTGATATGACGATCATTCCGAATGCCCCAACTGTGAAAAAAGCAAATGATGAGCTTCATTCAGTTGGACTTGGAGCAATGAACTTACACGGATATTTAGCAAAAAATAAAATCGCTTATGAAAGTGCAGAAGCGAAAGAATTCGCTCGTACATTCTTTATGATGTTAAATTACTACTCGATTGAGAAAAGTATGGAAATCGCTAAAGAAAAAGGCGAGACATTTAAAGACTTCGATAAGTCTGATTATGCAAACGGCACATACTTTGAAAAGTATGAAACGAAAGATTACAGCCCAGTAACTGAAAAAGTTCAGCAATTATTTGAAGGAATTCATATTCCAACAAAAGAAGATTGGACAAGTTTAAAAGAGCAAGTACAGAAGAATGGTTTATACAACTCATATCGTCTTGCAATCGCTCCGACACAATCGATCAGTTACGTTCAAAATGCAACTTCAAGCGTAATGCCAATCGTAAGTCAAATTGAATCAAGAACGTATGCGAATGCGACAACATATTATCCAATGCCGTATTTATCAAAAGATACGTTCTGGTACTATAAATCTTCTTACGATATGAATCAGTTTAAATTAATTGATTTAATTGCAGAGGTTCAAGAACATATTGACCAAGGAATTAGTACCATTCTTTATGTTAATAGTGATATTTCAACACGTGAGTTAGCACGTTACTACATTTATGCACATAAAAAAGGCTTGAAGAGTCTTTATTATACGAGAACACGTAAATTAAGCGTGGAAGAGTGCGTGGCTTGTACCGTTTAATATAAAAAGTGAGACATTATGAGCAGGGTTTTTCTGAACCCTGCTCATGCTTAGTTATCAATTTTTTATGTTTATTTAGAGAAGGGGCGATTTAATGCGTGCGGTAAACTGGAACAAAAAAGAAGATGATTTTAGTTTAATGTTTTGGAAGCAAAACATCGCTCAGTTTTGGACAGAAGAAGAAATCGCAGTGTCTTCTGACAAAAATACTTGGGCACAATTATCAAAAGAAGAGCAAATTGCTTATAAGCGTGTATTAGGTGGTTTAACACTTTTAGATACGAAACAAGGCGGCGAAGGGATGCCTCTTGTACTTGTTCATCTTGAAAATTTACAAGCGAAAAGTGTATTAGCTTTCATGGGCGCTATGGAAGAAGTACATGCGAAGAGTTACAGCCATATTTTCACAACGTTAGCTACTGAAGAAGAAATTGATGATATTTTTGAATGGGTAGATAACCATCCATTACTTGAGAAAAAAGCTGGTATTGTTACTAGTTACTATCGTCGTTTATTAAAGCCTGAAGTAACGAAAAAAGAGTTATACATGGCAATGGTAGCAAGTGTGTTCTTAGAAAGTTACTTATTCTATAGTGGGTTCTTCTATCCACTTTACTTAGCAGGTCAAGGCAAATTGACGGCAAGTGGTGAGATTATTAACTTAATAATTCGTGACGAGTCAATTCACGGCGTATTCGTTGGTATTTTAGCACAACAAATCTTCACAGAACTTTCTGCAAAAGAGCAACAAGAAGTACAAACGGAAACGCAAGAGTTATTAATGGAACTGTATGAAATTGAATTGGCATATACAGAAGAAATTTATACTTCTATCGGTCTTGTAGAGGATGTAAATCGTTTCGTTCGTTACAATGCGAATAAAGGACTTATGAACTTAGGACTTGAGCCGAAGTTTGAGGAAGAAGAAATTAACCCAATCGTTTTAAATGGTTTACGTACAGATACGAAAAACCATGACTTCTTCTCTGTAAAAGGAAATGGTTACGTAAAAGCAACGAATGTTGAAAAGTTAGCAGACGATGACTTCGTATTCAATTTTTAATATAGTGTTATAGAAAAAGCTGTCTTTATAGAAAAGACAGCTTTTTTGCTATGAATAGTTTACATAATGTTATTATTTCATGGAAATATTTTAATCTTGTAAAAGCCCAATTTTTGAGGAAGTGGGAATAAAAAAACAAGGATTAAAGTTTTATTTTTCATATTTAGTCGTATGAGAG
>NZ_JBFPJI010000166.1:0-7022 GCF_040838205.1 Bacillus sp. S4 | reverse complement strand
TTAGTATATAATCGGTGTTGGAATGATAAATTCGTAGATTACGAGGAGGATAACCGTGAAGAAATTTTCAAAAGGTATTACAGCAGTTGCGTTAACGGGGTCATTGCTTTTAGCTCCTATTTCAAGTTATGCGGCGAGCGATGATATTACAGGTCATCAATTTGAGCAGCATATGCGTTCTCTTATTAGTAAAGGGATTATGTCAGGGTATGGAAATGATGTTTATTTACCAGATAAAGAGATAACGAGAGCAGAGTTTGCTACATTAATAGCAAAAGCGTTACAACTTCCACAAGCAGATTCGAATTTTAATGATGTGCCAAAATCTTACGGTTTATATGACGGTGTAAGTAGAGCATTCGGAGCGGGAATTATTAAGGGGCGTAGTCCTGAGGCTTTTGCACCTGGTGATGTGATTACACGTGAAGAAATGGCTGTAATGGTAAAACAGGCGCTAGATTATAAAAAGGTTAAAGTAACTGTAAGTCCGCTTACATTTGCTGATACGAATCGTATTAACTATAAAGAACATGTACAAGTTATGGTAGCAACTCAAATTATTAAAGGCTATCCAGAAGATAATACCTTTAGACCACATTTATCAGCGACAAGAGGTATGGCTTCGGCGATGCTGAACTTAATGCTTGATAAAATTGGTAACAACGGTGGAGAAACGCCTGTAGAAACAAAGAATTATGTATTGTTAAATGATGCAGGGAAAATAGTAGAGCGTTACACTACATATAAAGAAGCTGTTACAGCTGCACAAAGTAAAGGCATCAATGCAGTGAAGTATGAAAATGAATTCGTATGGATTAAAGATGGCTTTGCAACTGCGAAGAGAATTCCTGGAAATACAATTAATGTTTACGGTGAAAATTTACAAACAGTATATACATATCTTCAGTACGGAACAGAATTTAAAGTGTTAGAAGTTGGAGAAGATCGCGTGAAAGTACAAATCTCTGATTTAACAGGTTATGTGAAGAAAAATGAAATTACATTAATTCCTGAAAATGAAATGAAAAAGTCATCCTATTACGTGAAATCAGATGGATATTTATACCATAGATATTATACGTATAATACAAGTTCACCTGGATATACAGAGTTTAGATATGGTGCGGCGCCTTCTTTCATGAAGCAAGGGCAATCAATGTATAGTGTAGATGGAAAAACATTTGGAAATGAAACATTCTATCAATATTTTAATTATGTATCATTACGTTCTAAAACAGAATATACAGCAGAACAATTAGATAGTTATGTAAAATCAGTTAAACCAGATTCACCACTAATTGGTTTAGGTGCGAAATTTAAAGAAGTAGAAAGTAAGTATAATGTAAATGCGTTATTCTTATATTCATTAGCAGTTCATGAAAGTTTCTATGGGACAAGCGAGCTTGCACGAGAAAAAAATAATTTATTTGGTTTAAAGGCAACTGATGATAGTCCATTTGGCAACGGTGAAACATTCAACTCAAAAGAAGATTGTATTGAACATGCTGCAAAGTTATACATGGATGAAGGGTATTTAAAACCAGGGCATTGGCGTTATACAGCAGCGTATACAGGTGATAAAGCTGGTGGTGTAAATATGAACTATGCATCTGATGCAAACTGGGGTAAAAAAGTAGCAGGGCATATGTTCCGTTTTGATTCATACTTAGGTAAGAAAGAGTACAACAAATATAAACTTGCTCGTGTAAAGAGTAAGGTAGAAGTGAAAAAAGATCCTCATACGTCGAACAATCGACTGTATAGCTTAACTGCAAATAAAGTTGTTACAGTTACAGGTGAAGAAACGATAAATGGACAAGCATGGGTTAAAATCATCTCTGATGACCCTGCTGTAAATGAAGCTTATATTGCAAAAGAAAATGTAGAGTATGTAAAACACTAATAAAAAAGAGAAGACTGATCATCTAGATGCATTTTATAAAAATGACAAGATGATCAGTCTTTTTGTGTGTCGAACATAATAAATGTTATTTAATAGAAAATTAATGAAAACAATCCCACTTTATAGAAAAAATAACAAATAATTCGACAAAAAAAACAAAAATAAAGCGCATTCATGTCGAATGATGTCGAGAATTTTAAATATAGTAAATCATCAATCGATTTGTTTTTTGTGTTATAATGCTATTGTTATATTAAATACAAGCGATATATATACGTTTACATATTAGAATCGTTGATAAAAACATAATTCGACAAACATTTCGAATTTGTCGAATTATGCGATAAAAAATTCTTTTAAAAAAAAGAATTATGACGTATTATATACATGGTTTAACTTTTTGGAAAAAGATAGTATTTATTATGGCTGATAAATTACTAATCTCCAAAAAGTGTTTGTAGGTTAATATATGAATTTAGTAAATCACTAGTTTTTCAAATACATATTTCTAAAGCTAGTATTATATTTCTCAAGGAGGAAAATAAATCAATGGCAAAAAATAAGTCTTTTAACAAATTAATGGCTGGTACAATGACAGCTGCAATGGTAGCTGGCGTAGTAGCACCAGTTGCTACAGCAGCAGAAGAGGGCGCATTTAAAGATGTTCCTAAAGGACATTGGTCTGCAGATGCGATCAATTCTATGGCTGCAAAAGGTATTATCGTAGGTACTGGTAATGGCCTATTCGGATTTGGTGACGATGTAACTCGTGCTCAAGTAGCTACTTTCATGGTAAAAGCAAAAGGTCTTGAAACTGGATCAACAAAAACTCCATTCACAGATGTAGCTGAAAACAGCATTTATGCTAAATTCATCGCAGCTGCTGAAGCTAACAAAATCATGGCTGGTTTAGGCGATGGTAAATTCGGTCCAGACGAGAAGTTAACTCGTGCACAAATGGCACAGCTTCTTGTTAACGCATACGGCTTCAAAGCTGATGACAATAACAAAAAAACTTTCAATGACATCGACGGTTTATCTTGGGCAACTGCAAAATCTTCAATCGAGACTCTTGCAAGCTTAGGTATCGTAGCTGGTGAAGGTGAAGGCAAATTCAATCCAAACGGCGTTGTAACTCGTGAGCAAGCTGCTCAATTCATCTTCAATGCTATGAACTATCATCCAGAAGTAAAAACAGATGCTAAAGTTGAATCTGTAAGTGCGATCAACGCTCAAGAAATTAAAGTTACATTCACAAATCCAGTAAATGAAAAAACTGCGATTAACGAAGAGCACTACAAATTTAAGAAAAATGGTGCTGACTTAACATCTGAGGACTTCTTAGGTGACAAAGGTGAGAAAGGTGTTCTTTCAAAAGATGGTAAGAGCGTAACTTTCAAATTAAAAGCTGAGAAAGCATTTGCTAACTCTGACAAATATACAGTACACGTAACTACAGGCGTATTAGGTGCTGACTTAAAACCTGTAGAAAAATATCTTGATTCAGAAAAAACATTCTCTGACTCAGTAGCTCCAGAATTATTAGGTGCACGTGTTGTTGGTAAGAAAGTTGAATTAACATTTAACAAACCTGTGACAACAGATGCAAAAGTTAAAATTGATGGTGTTGAGCTTACAGAAACAAAAACTGCAAGTGAAATTCCAGGAGTATACACTTTAACAACTGATGTAGTTACAGGAAAAGATGGAATCTTCGCTAAAGGTGATCATGAAGTAGTTGTATACGATGCGAAAGATACATTATCTGTAAATCCTAATACAGCTTCAATCTTAACAACAAAATACACTGTATCTTCTGATACAACAGCACCAGAAGTGAAAGAATTAAAAGCTATTAACAGCCGTACTTTCAAAGTTACATTCTCAGAGCCATTAAGCCAACAACCTGAAGTAACAGTGAAAAAAGGTAACCATACATTCACTACAGCTGCTTATCAAGCACCAGGTGTTAATGGTCAAGTTCAATTTACAGTTGATCCACAAGATGCAACTTCATACATCGTTTCTATTAAAGAAGATGAAAAGAATGCTCTTAACCCATTATATGCAGGCAGTGAAAAGAACGTTGACTTAAGTGTTAACCTTAAAAACTTCAAAGATACAGTAAACTTACTTGGTAAACCAGTTGATATGAGCGTTTCTTTATCTCAAGATACTGCTACACCAAAAGTATCTACTGATAGCTTAAACAAAATTGAAGGTAATAACTTACTAGTTAAATTTAACGGTAAAATTGTTGTAAATAATAAAGACCAAATCGTAGTACGTGACAAAGATGGCGTAGTTGTAACATCTGAAATCACAGCTGTTGGCGATGTATTAAACATTAAACTTGGTTCAGAAGCAAAAGATGAGCCTTACACAGTAGAATTAAGAGCTGGCGCTGTTAAGTTTGCAAAAGATGACAACTTAGCTTCTTACTCTGTAAACACAAACAGCAACGCTGCATTCAACACAACTGTTGGTAACACAGGTATCGTAACACCTGTTGTAGAGATGGACAAAGGAATTATTAAAATTGCTGGTGATGTAATCACTATCAACTATACACAAGACATGAGCGGTAACGCGAAAGATGTAGAAAACTATAAAATTGATGGTAAAGCATTACCAGCAGGTACAACTGTAGAATTCGTTGGTAACAAAAAGACTGTTAAAGTTTCTCTACCAAAAAATTATTTCGCAAAAGAACAATCTGCTAAATTTACAATTAGCACAAACGTATTAACTGCATCTGGAAGCAAAGTAGTAGCTAATGCTCAAACGAAAGCTCCAGTAGAAGATTTAATTAAATTCGCTGATAACACAGCTCCAAAATTAGCAAGCGCTGTTTATGTGAAAGCTAAGAGTGGAGATGAAGTTTCAAATAAAATCAAAGTAACATTTGATGAAAACCTTGGAGCAATCACAAACACACCTGAATTTATCAATGACTTAAAAGTTGTTGTAAATGACAACGTTGCAACAGTTACTGGTATTGAAAAAGATGCTAAAAATGCAAACGTTGTTTACTTAACAACTGAAAAAGCTCTAAACGTTGCTCAAGCTGCAACAATTAGCGTAGTACCAAAAGGTGCAGATAATGCAGAAATCAACATTACAGATGCTGCAGGTAACAAGTTAGCGCTTGGTAACGTAACTGCATCAACTTCTGAAGTTCAAAAATAATAATAGATAGTACATCTGTTATTGATGAAAATCCCTTGTAGGAAATTTCCTGCAAGGGATTTTTTATACTATTCGCTTCATAGTGGTTATAAAAAATACCATGCCCTTAAAACAAGGGTATGGTATTTCAAGTGTTATTCAATTTCCAAATCAACGATCATATAAGCAAGTATAACAGCAAAGAAAATACTTACAGCCGGTGCTGTTAATACGTGGCCAGACATAAAGCCGATGCCGAGCGATAGGACGAGTGTGCTAGCTAGTAGCATATGTTTTACACTAAATAGTTTCTTGAAGTTTGTGATTATACGAATGAATATTTTTATACCGAAATAAAGAAGCGGTAGTAAGTACGTAAGGAACCCGACAATTCCGAATGCGAAGAATAGGTCGTAGAAATCCATTTCGATCAACTTTATTTTCGTTGTATAGTTACCAGCGTAGCCCATTCCAAATAGTTTTTGAGATAGTGGTGCGTCTTTATAATATTGTTTGTATATTTTTAAATACTTGTCACGATCACTGTAAATTAAACTTTTCATTTCAGAGTCTGTTAGTTCACCCTGCTTATGTTCTTCTTCTTTAATTACTTTTCCTTCTTTTCGTTCTTTTTCTTCTTGTACTGATTTTTTATATTCATACATTTGTAAATGAATGCTCATATTTTTTGCGATAGGAGTTTGTGGTGTAAGGGCAAGTAAACCTCCTAATACGATAGCAGCAATAACTGTGTTTACAAGGTATGTGAATCCTTGTCCTTCTTGTTTGCGATGAATCATATATTGAATGAATGAGAATAGAAGTGCCACGCCAAGCGTAACAATAATTGCACCATATCCTACTTTCGTTCCGACCATAATGCTTGCATACATCGCGAGTACAGTTGGAATCCAGTAATAAATTTTCGAGAAAGAAGTTGTTTTATGAACTGAGTATAAGACAACGATTGGGAACATAATGGCAAAAATAGAACTTAAATCATTCCCAGCAAAGAACCAACCTCTTGAACCGATCTTTGAGTGAGGATAGCTTTGGAAATCTGTGCCCGTTACCATTGCCGCAATGAGTGAGATACTCAAAATTAATGTTGCATATAAGAAATAGGTAATGATTTTATGAAACGCATATTCGTTATTTTTTAGTTCTTTCAGTGCGATAATATATCCAAACAGTAGTACAATTGGATATACACTCTTTAAAATAAATTTCACTTCTTCTCCAAATGAAATTGGAGATTTGACCATTAAATTATTCACGAGGCCGATTGCGAGTACAATGCCAAATAGACATAAGTAAAGAATATACTTTTTCGCACCTTGTTGTTTATGATGAAGAAGTAGATAACCTAATGCAAGAAGCATAAAGGCGAAACGGACTACGATTCCGACTGTTGCACTCATGTGTAATACATAGATTGAAAAGGATGTTAATAAATCTAAGATTGGTTGAAACACAATGAATAGCAGTAGGAAATGCGGGAAGTAGTTATCCGTCTGTTTTAACTTAGTAACCATATGTTCCACCATTCCTTCATTCTTTTATTTCAGTATCCCTATATAGGAAGATAAATGAATTTCTATATTTGTTTTTTATATTAAACTTAAGAATACAACATTTCATTGTAATGGTAAATAGATGAAGAGTATGGGGAAACCGACTTTAATTGCTATATTTTTCAACGGAATTGTATGTTTTACTCCGCTATTGGTGGGCAGTAAGGCCCCTGCCTCAAAATTCAGCGAAAGTAAAAAAGTTAGATGGGGGTTGGGCTGCCCGTAAAAGCCCGATTGGTGAAGGCTAATAATCAGCGGGGGATGAAGAGAACCCCCACTGATTAAAGTTTCACTTTATACAAGGGTATATACAAATTATGAGATTATTAGACAGAAAATTTAGAAAAAAGAAGGGTTTTTCATCTACTTTCTATAAT